>CAYLSS010000548.1:0-4113 GCA_964385765.1 uncultured Solibacteraceae bacterium | reverse complement strand
CGACACGACGCTCGACAATCCGGAAGGTTCGGCCTACCCGATGGAGGACCTCGGGCTGTATTTCGGGTCCCGCATCGACGGAAAGTGGAAGGTGCTGCTGACCGACACCTGCCACAGCGGCGCGATCCGGCCCGAGTTGGGCAGCATGATCAATAAGTCGCTGCTCGGCATCGGGCAGAGCATGTTCGTTCTGACAGCCAGCCGGGACCGTGAGCTTTCCTTCGAGAGCAAACGGTTGCGGCACGGCGTATTCACCTACTATCTGGTGAAGGCGATGCAGGGTCAGGCGGACAGCGACTGCGATGGCATCGTTACGGCCACCGAGCTGTTCGACTACGTTTACAAGAACGTGTCGGAGTATTCGGGCCAGCGCCAGCATCCGACGTCCGGACAGGGCAGCTTCGACCCCAATATGCTGCTCGCCTACAATCCGCTGCAGGTTTGTCCGGATAAGCCGAAGCCCGCGCCATTCGGCGCCCTGGTCTTTGAGAGTGAGAAGGAGGAGGTCGAGATCTTTGTCAATGGCGAGAGCGTGGGCATCGTCAACCCGGGTGAACCGCTGCTCGTGGAAGGGCTGAAGGCCGGACCGCACACCATCCAGGGAGTCAAGCAGGGATGGCGTCCCGACGGCCCGCGGGAGGTTTTCGTACAGCCGGGCATGAAGTCCACGGTGACCATCCGGCTGATGTTCGTCGACGTTCGTCCCCAGGCGGCGGTGGAGCTTTTTGACAAAGGACTGGAATTCTACCGGAAGGGCAAAGTCAGCAACTACGAGAAGGCCATCGGGTATTTTCGCCAGGCGCTCGCGGTGTATCCGGAGTACTATGAAGCGGCGCTCTACCTCGGCCGGAGCCATACGTCCATCCGAAACTACGAAGAAGGCAAGCAGCACATGGAGCGGGCCCTCGAGATCAATCCCTCCTATATCGAGGCGCACACTAGTCTTGCCGGCATGCTGCTGAATACCGGCTCTTACCAGGAGGCGGTTCGCCATCTCGACCAGGTGGTGCGAAACCAGCCGGACAACGCTGAGGCATACTACCTGCTTGCCGCCTGCTACACGCGGCTGAAACTGTTCGACCGTGCGATCGAGGCGGCCCGGAAGTCGACCGAGCTGAATCCGGGCAACCCCGAGTCGTATCTGTGGCTGGCCGAAGCGCTGCGTTATACGGATTCCTGGGCGGAAGCTGTCGAACAATACAAGATCTATCTGAATATGAGCAACTTCGAGAGCGGTGTTCTGGAGCGTCTTTGCGACATCGGCCTGGGGTTTCTGGCGCCGCCGTGCCACAACAGCAATCCGGAGCGTGCCGACATCTGGAAGAGCCTCCGTGGGCTGGCCCATTTCGGGATCTGCGACGCGCAGCGCCTGCTGGGCGGGCTGGACGCTTCCATCCAGAGCTGCCAGAAATCACTCAGCTACTACCCCAATGATCCGCTCACTCACTACGTCCTGGGCAAGTCGTACCTGCTGAAATATGGCGAGACACGGGAAATCGCCCTGCTTCCCGCCGCCCGCGAACACTTCGATCAGGCTTTGGAGATCAGCCCGTATATCGAGCAGAAGGACGAGGTCGAGCGCTACATTGCGACCATCGACAGCGCCCTGGCGAAACGAACCGTGGCGCGGAAGTGAGGGTGAGGATCACTGTGCGTCCTTGACGCAGCGGAAGCCAATGTTGTACCAACTGTAGCGCGCCGGAACTTCGGTGCAGGCATAGACTCGCCAAAGGGGCTCGGAATAGGATCCGCCGCAGATCGTGATCCACGGTTCGGTTGCGGTCACCGGCGGCTCCAGCGTGAATTGCTGGACAGCTTCCGCGGAAGGCGAGCCGCGCTGGTCGACAAATTCCCAGGCGTTGCCCAGCATTTGCAGGACTCCGTGAGGGCTCGCGCCGGTGGGGTGTGCTGTTACGGGAACGATCTCTCCGGTGGTATCGCCGCCGGGGGAGACGTTGGCCCGGCGCGTATCGGCGTTGTTACCCCACGGATAGAGACGACCGTCGGTGGAACGCGCTGCTTTTTCCCACTCCTGTCGAGTAGGCAACCGCTTGCCGGCCCACCGGGCATAGGCTCGAGCGTCATCCACGTTCACATGCACCACGGGATAGTTTCCGGGCTTTTCGTTGAACCTGCGAGGCAGCGGTCTTCCGGTATCACCGCAGAAGCGCCCGTAGGCCTCGCGAGTCACCTCGGTCTTGTCGATGTAGAACGCGCCGACGTGCACGGATCTCTTGTCGGCTCCCGAGAGAAACGGACCGGCCGGGACCAGCGCCATCTCGCCGGTGCTGGTACTGATCGTAGAGGCCAGTTTCACCTTCGCCGGTTTTGGCGGCGCCGGCTTCGGCGGCGATCTTTCTACCCGTCCTCTCCGCACCGCCAGATCGAACTGCTTCTCGGCGGTGGTCCCGCTCCCGTCGCTCGCCTGCAGCGTGAACTGGAAGTTGCCGCCCGACGACGGGACTCCCTGGATGGTGTCGCCTTCAATCTCGAGACCGGGCGGCATTTCTCCGGATACGAGCGACCAGAGGTAAGGCGGCTCTCCCCCGGCGGCGGTGAGCGGTTGGCGGTAGCTTTGGCCGGCGGTCGCCTCCGATAACTGCGCGCCGGTGACAATCACCGGAGCCCGTTCGCCGCCCGCGGGCGCGATTTCGAAGGTAAACTCCTCCTCGATGCTCTGGCCGGACCGATCCTCGATCCGCACCAGGACCGAATAGGTTCCCGGGCCGCTCGGAATGCCGTCGATTTGGCCGTCGTCGAGCGAGAGGCCTTCCGGGAGCACGCCTTGCTCGATGGACCAGCGCAGCGGACGGCGGCCGCCCTCGACATTGATCCGTCCCGCGTAGCTTTGACCCTCAATCCCCGACGGCAAGCTGGCCGACGCCAGCATGAGCGGAGCGGCGGGTTCGGTCGGACGGCTGAAAAACCAATAGCCAGCCAGCGCCGCGATGAGTGCAGCCGCGACGAGCGCCACCATCACCAGCGGCCTCCTGTTCGGTGGCTCGGCCGGACCCGGCCGGCGCGCCGCGGGGGCTGTGCGGGGGCGAGGAGGCGGCGGCGCGCTGCGCACCTCCGGCGGCGCGTCGCCATTCGCGGTTTCGTCGTCCGCATCGAGCATATCCTCGAGGTCCCCGCGGACTTCGGTCGCGCTGGGGCGGAGGCTCGGGTCCTTCTCGAGGCAGTCGCGAATCAAGGCGCGCATCTGGTCAGAGGCCTTCATCCGCTCGAGCCTGGCCAGGTCCACCGGCGCTTCGACGATATTTCGGGCGATTTCAAACGGGGTCTCGCCGCCGAAGGGGATCTGTCCGGAGAACAGTTCATACAGCGACACACCGAATGACCAGATATCGGTGGCGGGCGTGACCGTCTCGCCGCGGGTCTGCTCGGGGGACATGTAGTACGGCGACCCCATCTTCGTGCCAGGCGCCGTGCGTGCGAAATCTGGGCGCTTGGCGATGCCGAAATCCAGAAGGCGTACCCTTCCCTCGCGGTCGATGTGGATGTTGTGCGGCTTGATGTCGCGATGAATGAGGCCGCGCTGGTGGATGTATTCGAGGGCCCGCGCCGCCTGCCAGGCGACATACTGCTTGTCGCGCTCGCGCCCGGTGCGTCCCTCACGGATGGCTTCGCGGAGATCCTCTCCCTCGAGAAACTCCATCACCATGTACGGGCGGCCCTGGTGCTCGCCGCAGTAGAAGACCCGGACGATGTTTTCATGGCTCAGCGTGGCCGCCGTTCTGGCTTCCTGCATGAACCGCTCGCGGGCTTCGGTGTCAGGGGCCAGTTCGGGCGCCAGAATCTTTACGGCGACCAACAGGCCGAGGTCGGGATCGTTGGCCCGGTAGACCTGCGCCATCCCGCCGCGCGGCAGTTCCTCGATGATCTGGTACTTCCCGATGAAGGAGGGCGGCTGCGTGAACTCCCGGTCCATTCCGTTTATCTTAGCCTTCCACCGCAAACGCTGACCGGTCTTCGCTCGAAAGCCTGCGACGGCGCGGCGCGCTGGGCCGCAAACGCGGCCTTCGCGAGGGGATATCCTCGAAACCCGGCGGTAGCTCGATGGGATGGTACGGCAGCGGCAGCGTGAAGCCCGGATGGTCCGCCTCGAGCCAC
>CAYLSS010000547.1:0-4115 GCA_964385765.1 uncultured Solibacteraceae bacterium | reverse complement strand
GACTCTCCCATCTCATCCAGAATCTCCATCATTTCGGCGAGCGCCCTGTCGTACCACTCGATTTCAATGTAGTAATCCAGGATGTCGCTTCGGATCTCGGGGGAGTCGGGCAAGAATGGCGGGAGGACTACATCTTCCGGTTTTTTGCCGGATGCAGCCCCAGCTCCCGGCGGCAGCGGGCGGTGAGCCTCGGAGGAGCCAAACCAGAAGCAAAACGGCGTATTCTCGGGACGGTCGTGCAGGAAATCGCGAAAGTTGCCGACGTAGTCGTTACGACTAATGCCCGGGGGGGCCTGCACGAGCTTCCTCGCATCATAGCGGGGACCACAGGGGCTCCGGCTGCGTCCTCCAGCCGTTAGACTTCCGGGATTCCAGCCGGACCCGGTGCAGCCCACATGGTAGCCGGCCTCTTCGAGCAGGTCTGGGTAAACCGGAAACCTCCGGGGAAGCGTGCCGAACAGCAGTCCGCCTTCTTCGAGGCGCCACATCTCCTGACCTGTCGTAAGCACGCTCCGGGAGGGCGCGCATGACGGCGCCCCGCAGTAAGCATGACGAAACAGAACCCCCTCGCCAGCGACCCGGTCAAAGGCGGGTGTATCGACCAGGGGATCGCCATAGGCGCCGGCGTGAAGCCAGCTTTGATCCTCGGTGATGGTAAACAGGATATTGGGCTTTTCCCGCGTCGAAGCGCATCCGGGCAAGAAAGCCGCCGAGGCCGCCAGCCCCGACGATGAAAGAAACGTTCTTCTTGTTAGCCGTGACATAACTATCGTGAAAAGAGCAAAGACGCGGCGCCGGCGAGAAGAAACCGGCGCCGTTCACGCCTACGATCGCTCCGGCTAGAAGTTCAACTTGAGCCCAAACTGTACAGTTCGCGGGCTGTTTGCCTGGCTTCGGACGCGGCCGAAGCTCTGGGGGCTATTTACATTGGTCTGTATGCCACCGAATATGGTGCGGTTAAATATGTTGAAGAACTCCGCCCGAAACTCGACATTGAAAAATTCGCTGATCGAACTTACATGAGTTCGCTTGGACAGGGTCACACTCTCGTTAAAGAAAGAGAAACCGCGAATATCCGGCTCAGTCCGGCTGACATCACCAAAGGAAAATGGCGTACCGGGGGTGAAGGCGTCAACGTTGAGGAACAGATCACGCCCGGGATCCAACTCACCCTTGCTGACCGGTGTCCGGCGCTCGACGCCCTGCACACGCGAGGGTCGGTTGCCCCCGCCGAAGATGGGCAGGGGCACACCTCCGCCGATGCCGAGCGGCGAGCCGCTCTGGAAGAGCGTGGAGACAGCGATCTGCCAGCCCTTCAGGACCTTGCTCGTGGGACCGGTCAGGTTCTGTCCGGGCAGCTCGTAGATCCAATTAGTTACCAAGTTGTGAGTAATATCCAGCGGAGAGATTGACTTCTCCAGGGCGCGGTTGTTCGTGTCGAGCGCCGAATTGCTGATACCGGACCATGCGTTTCCGTTCACGTCGCTGATGTTCTTCGACAAGGTATAGCTGACCAGGAAACCGAGACCGTCGGAGAACCGCTTCTGAAGCTTCCATTGCAGTGAATGGTAAGTGTGGTTTCCGATGGGGTCCGCGTGCGTGGCGATGTTCTGGAATTGCGGGAAGGGCCGGAGAGCTTGCGCCACCGATCCACTGAAGCCGGGGAACGGAGCAGTGATCCCCGCCGCCGCTGCTTCGGGTGAATTGATATCTGCCTGCAAGGTGGACCCAAGGCTGAGGAACCGGGCCGGAACCTGATTCACGTTCCTGAGTCCCGCGGGCAGAAACGTGCCCTTTACGCCGACATAGGCGACATCGGTAAAGAAGTTCCAGGGTAGCTGCCGCTGTATCGTGAAGTTATAGTTGGTGGTATAGGCTGCCCGGCCGCCCTCGGGACTAAGCCAGTCGGCCTGGTCGCCGATCTTGATGCCGGCATCCCGGTTCGGGAGCGTTCCCTCGAAGGGCGGAGGCCCATTGTCGAGCTTGAAAGCGGGCGTGACGCCCTGGTCCAACGAGGAGGGATTGGAGCGATCGATGAACCCTGCGATGAGGCTGTTCCCGCCCAACTCCATGCCGCTCACCAGGGCGTTGGACTGAGCATAGATTATGCCGAAGCCGGAGCGGATCACAGTCTTCCTGTTCAGCGAATAGGCCATGGCCAGGCGTGGACCCCACTCCGTTGTGTCGAGCTCTGGTTTCACCGCGTCGTTTCCAAAGACGTGGGCGCCCCGCAATCCGTTTGCCGCCGGGTTCGGCAGATCGAGGTCCAGCGCCGAGATCACATCGTCGCGGGCGTCGATCGGCCAGGGAAGGTCGTAGCGCAGGCCGAGGCTCAGCGTAAGCTTCTGGTTCATTTGGATCTTATCTTCGAAATGGAACGCGAGGTAGCGGGTATCATAGATCGCCTTTGTCGGATTGACCAGACGGAGCGCTTGGAAAACGTCACCCACGAGCAGGCTCGCGATAGGGTCGCCCCACTGACTGAAGTTGGTGGAATTGGGCTGGCTGGTAGAGAGGTTGTTGAAACTGAAGATGCCTGCCGCCTGCCGGCCATCAAACCGGCTGAAGCGTTGATCCCAATACTCGCCGCCGAACTTGATCTGGTGCTTTCCCTTGGTCAGCGAAACGGTGTCGGTGAAGATAATCGCATCGTCTCTGGTGATATCCGGCCCACCCCCGGCGTTGCCGATGCTGAGATACCCCGAAGTGAAATTGAAACTGGGGAACTGGCTGACGTCCGACGGAATATTCGGGATGTCCAGAATGTTGCCGGGAGTCTCCGTGTTCCCAACCCGGTCCTTGTCGGACGTCGAGAAGCCCCACCCAAAGTGGTTGAGCATCGTGGGGCTCATCACCCAATCCCAGTTCACGCGGTATCCGCCGCCGGAGAAGAAGGTGCCGAAGCCGGTATCCAACACTCTATCCCCCCAGGCCGCGAATCGGTTGGAATCGAGATCGACCCACCAATAGGTGAACGCAATACGATGGGGGCCCTGGTTATGGTCGACCTTCACTGACCAGACATCGTCATCCGTGGGAATGAATGATCGGTCCACCCAGTTATCCACGATTCCACTTTGGTCCGGCTGGGGCATTACGTCGAACAGTGCATTCGCCACCCTGCTGTGCCGGCCGCCGGGGATTACGTTGCCCGGGAAAGGATCGCGCACAAAACCGCCTTGCCCGTCGGAACGAGTCGTGGCCGGGTCGAATATCGGGATCAGCGTGCCGTCGGGCTCGCGAAGAGCGCTGAAATCTCCCTGGCGGAATTCCGATGTGGGGATTGTTTGCAGGCCGCGCTGGGTCGCGCCGCCACGCCGGCGAAATCCCTGAAAAGCGCCGAAAAAGAACGTCTTGTTCTTGATGATGGGCCCGCCAATTGTTCCGCCGAATTCGTTCTGACGCACCACCGGCCGCTGCGGATTGAAGAACCCGCTCGCGTCCAGTTTGTCGTTCCGTAAGAACCAGAAGGCGTTCCCATGAAACTCATTGGTTCCTGACTTGAGCGTGTAGTTAGCAATTCCGAAGCCGCGCCCCTGCTGCGCCGGGTACATCGTGGTGCTGACTTTGAACTCCTCGACGGCTTCGAACGGCGGAGAGGTGCGTGCCGTCAGTCCTGGGGATTCCTGCAGCGCGTGGGGAACGCCATCCACCATCGCCTGGCTGGTGTGCGCCGGTGAACCCATGAAGTGTTTTGACCACTGGTCTCCGGTGATCCCCGGGGTGAGGAAGATGAAGGCCTCGGCTTGACGCCGGCCCGAGGCGCCGGCGGTGGCGGTTCTTCCGCCGAGGTCCAAAGGTAGATCGATCACCATCTTCCGCTCCATCACAGTGCTTACCTCGGAGTTATCGGTTTGCAGCAGCGGAGCGGCGCTCGCCTCTACGGTCAGGGTCTCGGTGACTTCTCCTACTTCGAGAGTCACATTTATCGTCGTCGTGGAAGCGGTACCGACGTTCACCGGTTCCTGGCTGAAGCTGCGGAATCCCGGAGAGCGTACTTCGAGACGATAGTCGCCAACCGGCAGATTCCCAAGCAGATAGAGACCTGCCCCAGTCGTTTGCACACTGTATTGCCGGCCTGTATCCAGGTTCGTGGCTTCCACCTCGGCAGCCAC
>CAYLSS010000546.1:0-4116 GCA_964385765.1 uncultured Solibacteraceae bacterium | reverse complement strand
GAAGCATATCGGATGCCATGCTCCGGTTTGTGGCGTCTCTTACTTTCGACGGCAGCTTGCCCGGGATGCTGGCGCTCAGGCCGTGGAGGCCTCCCGGCGCCAAGCACCGTAGAGCGAGCATAGGAGACGGAAAGCGTCATGAAGTTCACACGACGGGAATGGGGATTCCAGGCCGCCGTCGTCGTTTTGCTGGCGGCGGTCGCGATGGATGCCGGGCAACCGCTGCAAATGCCGATGCCTGTGCCGTTCGCCGACAGCGCCGAATACCGGTGGCTGGGGAAGACGGTGCGCAAATCGCGCCTGCTCGACGGCATGGAGGATCTGGAGAACTGGACCCAGCGCGCGACATTCGGCTATGGAGAGCCTTTCGAGCCCCGCGCCGAGGTGGCGCTCAGCACCGCGCACGTGAAGGACGGGCGTCATTCTCTGCGACTGCGCTGTCCCACTATCGGCGACAAGCCTGGTCCGCAGATGGGCCGCCCGTTCGGCACGGAGAGTGTGATTCGGCGCTTCGACGGCGAAGACTGGAGGGACTTCAACAGGCTCTCTTTCTGGGTCTATCCGGATCTTCCCGGCTTTCATACGGTCTCCCTGCTCGCCAGTTTCCACAACGACGGGGAGATCAAGATTCCCGGTCGGTCGGACGTCACGCCTGGACTCGCGCGTCTGGGCCTGAATTTTCTGGTGGTCGAGAATCACAGGTGGAACCACGTGGTCTGGGAGATCCCGGACCTGCCCCGTGACCGGGTCATTGGCGTGGAGTTCCAATACCGCCTGCAGGGCCACGAGCCCGGCGCCACCGAAACCGCGGTGTTTTACTTTGACAGCCTGGAACTCCAGCGCATTGAGCAAACCGACCACTACGAGGGCTGGGACGTGGCCCCCGGCCGGATTGCCTATAGCCACTCCGGATACCAGCCGGGCGCCCGTAAGACGGCCATCGCCAGCGACCTCGAAGCCGAGGCCTTCGACCTGATTGACCAAGCAACCGGCGAAGCCGTTCTCACCAGGTCCGTCTCGCGCATCAAGACACATCTGGGCGAGTACCAACTCCTCGACTTCAGCGAGGTCCGGCGCCCCGGCGAATACACGCTCCGGGCAGGCGACCGGATCACGCGTCCCTTTCGCATTCACTCCGATATCTGGACCGATACCCTCTGGAAGGCGATCAACTACTTTTACTGCCAGCGCTGTGGTGACGCCATCCCCGGCATTCATGACGTGTGCCACCGCGACTGGCTCGGTGTCCACGGGGACAAGCAGGTGGTCATCAATGGCGGCTGGCACGACGCCGGCGACACCTGCCAGGGGCTGGCCAACACCGGCGAGACCGTCTACGCGATGCTCAGCCTGGCCGAACGCCTGAAGCGCCGCGGCGAGCATCCGGAACTGACCCGGCGCGTGATGGAGGAGGCCCGCTGGGGGCTGGAGTGGGTTCTCAAGACGCAGTTCGGCGACGGCTTCCGCATCACCTGGGCGACGCATGACTTCTGGACCAACGGCATCATCGGCGACGTGGACGACGTGACCGCCGCGGCGCAGAATGATCCGGGCCACAATTATGTCGCAGCCGCTGCCGAAGCGCTCGCCGCCCGCCTCTACCGGGAGTCGGATCCGACATTCGCCGAGTTGTGCCTTGAGCGCGCCCGCGCGGACTGGCGGTTCGCCTCCGAAGGAAGTTTCAGCGGACGTTATGGATCCCTGAAAGGGGCGGCGGCCGGCGTGCTCGCTTCCCTGGACCTTTACCGCGCCACTGGAGAAGAACATTACGCCGGGGCCGCCGCCCGCCAGGCACGCAGCATTCTGGACCACCAGCAGCGCAAGTATTTCCGGGAACTGGACGTTCCGCTGGCCGGCTTCTTTTGGGAATCCACCGCGCGGGAGTTCATGCTTCACGAGGCCCACCTGGGTGGGATGCACGGGCCGCTGCTCGTCCTGGTCCGGCTCTGCGAAGCACTGCCGAACCATCCGGACTGGATCCGCTGGTACTCGGGCGTCGTACTCTACTCGGAATTCCTGAAGGCCACCGCTGCCTATACGGAACCCTACAGGATGGTGCCGGAGTCACTCTACCGCGAGGATGAGCACTTTCGGATCCCGGAGGACCCGCGAGCCGACCGCAGCCGATGGATGCCGGATCGCAAGAATTTCCAGGAGCAGGTACTCAATGGCATCAAGCTCGGACCGCGCTACCGCTTGCGCGCGTTCCCGGTCTGGTCGATGTTTCGCGGCAACCACGGCATCATCCTGCCTAAGGCAAAGGCCCTGGCCACGGCCGCCCATCTGCGCGGGGACCTCGACTCCGCCGGGCTGGCCGAAAACCAACTCCAGTGGGCCGTAGGCCGCAATCCATTCGGTCAAAGCACGATGACCGGGGAGGGCCACGACTTCGTTCCCCACTACAGCGCCATGTCCGGCGACATTGTGGGTTCGCTTCCGGTCGGCATCGAGACCTACCGGAACCGTGACGTTCCCTACTGGCCGGTCCACAACCACATGAACACGAAGGAGACCTGGGTGCTCCCGGTGGCCCACTGGATCTGGATCATGCGGGACCTAGCCGGCCCGGGCCTGGTTTCCGGCCGCGCGGACGCGGGCGTCAGCGCGCCGGTGCGGTTCACTGACAAACGGACCGGCGACACCATCGAGGTGACGCCCGAGCCGGCCACCGGCGCCTTCCGCGCCTGGCTGCCGCAGGGTGCCTACCAGGTCAGCCGGGGCGATCGGTCCACCTCCCTGACGGTTCTTCCGGCGGCGACTGTCGAGCTGGACCTCCGCTCCGGACGATTTCTCGACCTCGTTGTGTCCCGGGGGAAGGCCACTGGCGGCGGCGTGGAACTCCGCATCACCGTTACCGGGAGCGGCCGGCATCGCATCACTCTCCGCGCCGACAACGTTCGCTTCCAGACCACGGAGCAGGCAATCGACCTCGGCAGCGGTGAAACTCGCACCATCATTTGGAACGGCACGATCGATTCGGCCGGCGCCCCTTGGGTGGTCGTCGCGGTTCCGGACGACGATGTCAGCCGCCGCCAGGAGATAATTGGGATAAAGTTCAATAACGAAGAGCAAGCAGGTGCTCCATGAGCGAACCAACCACCAGAAGAAGATTTCTCGGCACGTCGGGCACGGCGATGGCTGCCGGGTGGGCGGGCGCTGGCTCCTATGCCGGCGGGGCCGCTGCGACGCCCGGTCCGAATGACACAATCAACCTCGGCCTCATCGGCTGCGGTGCCCGCGGGAGGCAGCGTTTTCTCAACTACTACACAGCGCAGCCCGGGGTACGATTCACCGCGGTCTGCGACGTGAACTCGAAGTACCTCGGGATGGGCCGGGAAATGGCGGGCGGGGAGCGCGTCGCGGCCTACAAGGACTATCGGGAACTGGTCGAGGACAAGAACGTCGATGCGGTGATCGTGGCGACTAACCAGCAGTGGCACGCGCTGCCCGCAATCGCCGCCTGTCAGGCAGGCAAGGATGTGTACCTTGAAAAGCCGATGGGGCAGTCCATCGGCGAAGGTCCGTACGTGATCGAGGCAGCTCGGCGATACAACCGGATCGTACAGGTCGGCACGCAGCAGCGGAGCCAGGAGCACTACATGAAGGCGGTCGAGTTGATCCACTCCGGCAAACTCGGCGAGATCTCAGAGGTGAAGGTTTGGGACTACGACAACTACTGGCCCGGCTCCGGATTTCCGCCTGACTGCGATCCGCCGTCCGAGCTTGACTGGAACTTCTATGTCGGCCCATCGCCCTGGCGCGCCTACAACCCCAACATCTATTACAACTACGGGTATGACTGGTTCAAGGTTGCCGGAGCGGGCCATCAGGTGGCCTGGGGAGTGCATCACTTCGACATCGTGCTTTGGGCGATGCAAGTTGATGCGCCGAAGACCGTCTACGCAACCGGCGGCAACCTCGCCTACGCGGACAACTTCGAGTACCCGAACACCTTCAGCGCGACGCTCGAGTTCGGCCCGGGGCCGATAGCAAAGCACGGATTTCTGCTACAGTACACCATGCGCTACGGCAGTCGGCGGGAAACCCGCTCCCACGGTAAGTGCTTCTTCGGTACCGAAGCGTCAATGGTCCTGGATCGCGGCGGGTACTCGATTG
>CAYLSS010000545.1:0-4117 GCA_964385765.1 uncultured Solibacteraceae bacterium | reverse complement strand
GCGAGCATTGGGAGGCAGACCCGTTCCGGCCGTCGAACAACATCAACTACACCGGCGAGGAAACTGGCCTGGCGGAGGTCTACGAGCGGCATCCCTCCAGCGACGACCAGGTTTTTTTTCACACCATTCCCGGAATGGAGCGCTACGAGGAGCGCTTTGACCGGATACGCCACTACCAGGAACGGTTCGTAGACAAGCTGCTTTCCTACACGCTGGACCAAAAACATGTGCTGTACTGCATGAACAATGAGACGTCGACCCCGCCCGCCTGGGGGCGTTACTGGATGGAATACATCCGGCAGAAGGCCGCGGAAGAGGGAGTGAGTGTCTACACCACGGATATGTTCGATGACGGTTGGAAGCCCGAGCAGTCCGAGAAGTTTCGGCAGGCTTTTGCCGCTCCGAAGATGTATCCGTTCTTAGACATCTCACAGGTCAACAGCCGGAACTTCGGCCAAGACCATTGGAATCGCTTGATCTGGCTGCACCAGCAGGTGGCTGCGCATCCCAGGCCGCTGAACAACGTGAAGATTTACGGCGACGGCAATACGAGTTGGGGGTCGGGCTTGCCGAAGGATGGAGTCGAGCGTTTCTGGCGCCACCTGATCGCCGGAAGCGCGACGGCCCGTTTCCACCGAGACGGAGCCGGAACGGGCCTGCAGCCGATTTCGCAGGCGGCAATCCGGTCGGCCCGCACGGTGGAAAGTGCGGTGAAGCTTTGGGATGTCGAACCCGCCATGGAACTACTTTCGGGACGAGAAGAGAACGAGGCGTACCTGGCAGCCAAGCCAGGCGAGGCGTATGTGCTCTACTTCACCGACGGCGGCTCGGTCATGCTTGATCTGGGAGCGGCGGGCAAGGAGCTGAAGATTCGGTGGGTCGAGGTCGCGGCGGGCGCGTGGGCTGGTGAACCCGAGACGGTGGCTGCCAGGGAGAGGGTTACGGTGACTGCGCCGGGAGCCGGCGGTTGGGTGGGGGTGATCTCCGACTTCGCGGGGAGCGACGGGGAGGGGCCGAAGGGGGCCGAGTTGCCGAAGAGGGCAGGCCGATCAGGCTGTCCGCTTCGGGGCCTTCGCTCTCCAGCCGAGCCCGCCTCCGCTTCCCCGGCTGACAAGCTGTACTTCCGGGTGGGAGACGTCAACCACCACCCGAACAGGAAGGGGGAATTTTCAACCAGACAGATGGAAGTTCTTTCTATAGCCGGAATACGAGGTCGGGGCCTGATTTCTGTTACTCCTCCCATAGTTCCTCCATTTCACAATGATGACAGTTCAGTAAGGAACCGCGAAGATAAAGTGGGAGGCAGACTATTCAAGAAAAAGGGCCCGGCGCCATTTTAGCGCCGGGCTCACTAGGGGTTGTCGGGGTGAAAACTCGAGTCCTTAGAAGTAAAGCTTCAGCGCGAACTGGATCTGGCGTGGGGGGAACGTACCGGTAATTGTTCCGAAGCCGCCGGCATCAACACGGCTGTCGGGGGCCAGGAAGTTTGTGCGGTTGAACACGTTAAAGAACTCGGCGCGGAACTCGACGCGGGACCCCTCGCGCGGCAGCGGGAACTCCTTGAACAGTCCAACATCCCACTGGAAAAAGCTGTGCGAGCGGGCGACGTTGCGCCCCAGGTTCCCGAACGGGTTGGTCCGGTCCGGAATCTCGAGTGCCGCTTCGTTGAAGAAACCGTTGATTGGCTTGCCGTCACTGACAAGCTCGCCGCCCAGGTAGTTCGGGCGCGGTCTGCAGCCGCTGCAGACCTGAGAGGCAGAGCTGGGGTTGTAGAAGACGTTGATCGGGAAGCCACCCCGGATGTTGGCGTTGGATGTGGCGCGCCATCCGCCGGCGACGGCGTTGACGATGGAGTTCCAGTCATTGCCCCAGCGGCGGCCCTTCCCCCACGGGAAGTCGACGATGAAGGCCAGTTGGTTGTTGTACGGCGTGTCGTAGGTGGACAGACCGCGCTCGCTGGCGTGGTCGCGGAAGTTGATGCGGGAGGTGTCTCCGTTGAACGTTTCCAGATGACCCGGACCGTTATCCATGGCCTTGGACCAGGTAAACGAGTTGATCAGGTAGATGCCGTTGCTCCAGCGCTTCTCGATCTTCGCCTGGAAGCTGTGATAGAAGGTGTTGCCGCCGGAGAAGGCGGCCTGAATGAACTGGAAGTCCTGGAACGGGCGGCGCTGCTGCAGCGGCAGGTTCTCGCCGGCGGCGTTGGGGCGCGCTTGGTTGAAGTCGCCGAGGATAAGCTGCTGGACACCTCGATTCCCGACATACCCGACATCAAGGACGAGGTCCTTGGCCAGTTCCTGCTGGATAGTGAAGTGCCAGCTCTGCACGTAGCCGCTCTGGTTGTCGGCCGGCTGGTAGTTGACGCGCGAAGCCAGCGTCGAGTAGCGGCTTGGATCGATGAAATCCGACGGGAAGCCATCCTGCGTCAGCGTGAAGCAGGTGGTGAAGTCCTGACCCGGCGAGCAAAGCGGCTGACCACCGCTCGGGACGCCCGGCGCCACCTGGTTCTGGGTCACGCGGAAGTAGAAGGGACCGGTGAAGCCGAGGATGTTCTCACCGCCCATGCGGTTGAAGTGAACGTAGCTTATGCCATAGCCGGTACGGATGACGGTCTTCCGGAAAGGCTGGTATGCAAACCCGATGCGTGGGGCGAAGTTGTTGCGGTCCGGCTCGAGCGTCGAGCGGTCCTGAATGTCGCCGTCCTGGGCGAAAACGAGGCTGGCCGTAGAGGGATCGAAGTTGCCGAGTCTGTTGTCGCGTTCCCACTGCGGAGTAGCGTACTCATAGCGCATGCCGACGTTCAAGGTGAGCTTCGGAGTGACCTTCCAGTCGTCCTGGACGTAAAAGAAGTTCATCCGCTGGCGGTACTTGAGGATCTCGAAACGTGACATCTCGAGCGAGCTTTGGGCGCCGACGAAGAAGTCGGCCAGGTTGTAGAGGTCCGAGCCGGAACCGGGTGTCGGGGCAGAGAACTTGCCGTTGTAGGCCGAGCGGCCATAGACCGGCGAGAGATCATTGATGTCCGTGTTGATGGCCTGGTACTCATAGCCGAACTTGAGCGTGTGGCGGCCCTGGACGGTCGAGAGGTTGATGCGGGGGTTGACCACGTCCGGATCCTGGAACTGCGGGTTGGACGTCTGGCGGCCCCAGTCATTGAACGCGCCGACTTCCTGGGAGTTTAGGCCGCCACCGATCCGATCATTCCTCGGGATGCCGGGGATGCCGTAGAAGTCGGTCATATGCGGGCCGTCGAAGTTGACCGGCGCCTTGCCGGCTTCACTGAAGGTCATACCGATGCGCGCTTCGAGCAACGTGGACGGATTGATGGTGTAGGTCACGCCGCCAGCCACGGCCTGGTTCTTCACGCGGACGTTGCCGTTGCTGTCGCCGCCGGAAGGCCCAGGCACCTCATCGGGAGCAAATTGGTTGAATACGCGACGGCTGAAGCGGCCGAAAGCGGTGAATCTCTCGTTGATGTAGTAGTCCACCTTCACATCGCCCTTGTCGTCGTCGTCAGTCTGGCTGGGGAGCGACTCGAAGTTGTTGCCGGTGCCGTCGCTCCTGGAGGCCGGGCGGTTTGGGTCGGGAAGGTCGGCGGTGACAAGCCGCGAGAAGTCGGTCTGGCGGCTAAGCGGGACCTGGTCGCCGCCGTACGGCGTGCCGGACAACGGATCGAACGGCGCCAGGCCGTTGAAAATGCCCTGCTTCTGCTCGGCGGTCGGCACGTTGGCGAAGCGGAGCTGGCTCTGGCGCCGCCGGAACCCTTCGTAGTCGCCGAAGAAGAATGCTTTGTTCTTGACGATCGGCCCGCCGGCGGCGGCGCCGAACTGGTTCTGCACGAGATTGGGCTTGTCGCCGGACCGCGGCTTGAAGAAGCCCACCGCGTTGAGCTTGGTGTTGCGCAGGAACTCCCAGGCGGTGGCGTGAAAGCGATTGGTGCCGCTCTTGAGCGTGGCGTTGATGATGGCTCCGCCGGCACGCCCGTACTCGGCGCTATAGTTGTTCGTGACCACCTTGAATTCGCCAACAGCGTCGGGCGAGAGCTGAACCACCTGATTCGAAAAGCCTTGGTTGGATGTCCCGTAGGCGTTGTTGTCGACGCCATCCAGCGTGAAGT
>CAYLSS010000544.1:0-4127 GCA_964385765.1 uncultured Solibacteraceae bacterium | reverse complement strand
GCGTCATCGATGGCGAAAGACTGAACAAACAGCGTCCGCATCGTTTCTCGTGACGACCATTCAAGTTGTATGTGTAGGAGCGGATGCGGGCGACGTCGCCCG
This sequence comes from uncultured Solibacteraceae bacterium, assembly GCA_964385765.1. Taxonomy (GTDB): domain Bacteria; phylum Acidobacteriota; class Terriglobia; order Bryobacterales; family Bryobacteraceae; genus CAWELS01. Next base: position 4,025 of record CAYLSS010000544.1, on the reverse strand, counting down.
GCTCGTCGTCGTGCACCTTCTCGGCCGCCGCGGGCGGGCTCAAATAGGCGGAGAGCTTCACGGAGCCCGTTTCGGGTGTGCCCGGAAAGCGCGCGACAAAGACATCATGCATGGAGCTGACAAAGTCGCGGAAGTTGCGCCGGTCAGTGGGCCACGCGCCGACGATCCTCCCGTCCAGGTCCCTCGCAATGCTGATGCGCATGTCGTTGCGCCCGGTCGAGTACGGCGTCAGCTTCATGGGGCTCCATCGTTCGCCGTCGTAGACCGAAGCGTAGATCTCCCATAGCGCATGGTGGGCCGGCGTTCGTTCATAGACGTTGTGCTGCATGGGACGGCGGTGCCGGAAGAAACACCAGATATTGCCCTCCCCGTCAGCCGCCAGCTCCGGATACTCGTAGAAATTGTTCCCGCCCGGGGGCAGCGCGTCCTCGAGTTGCTGCGCCGGAGCGCGCAGCGTACCGTTCTCGAGCACGGCGATCCGTGTATTGCGGGAATTGTAGAGGCCGGTTGCCTTCTCGGTGATGTCATACGGATAGCCCCAATCCTTGCCCCAGTTCACGCCAGATTCGTGCCAGGCGATCCAGATGCGGTCGTCGCGATCGGCGGCGAGGCTGGCATAGGCTTCGAAACGGGCCGTCGCGGCGATGTCCCGGATCGGCCGCCACGATCCTCCTTCACGGCGGCGCAGCCGGATGTCATAGCCGTTGGGGCCATAGCGGTCCCAGGCTACCGTGAGGTTGCCCTGGCTGTCGATCGCCAGCGCCGGCTCCCAGCAAGACACGCCCGCCTCGCTCACGCGCTTCTCCTCGGACCACCCATCCGCTGGACGGTACTCCTTGTGGAAAACTGTTCCGCTGTTGTTGCGGTAGCCCAGCCAGACCAGGTGCAGCGTTCCGTCCGGCGCCCGCCTCAAAACATGCTGGCTATCGGGCTGCGAGGCGCCGGTCAGCCTCTCTATCCGCGACCAGGACGTCCCATCGAAGCTCCGGGCATAGAGGTCCCAGTTGTCATTCCTGCGTTCGGACCACACCACCCAGATCTTTCCCTCGGTGTCCTCCGCGATTGCCGTCCGGTAGACGTCGCCCTTTGGCTCGCTGACCGGGTGCGGCGAGCCTCCGGCCCCAACCTTCTCGGCATAGACCCGGTCGCCCCAGGGCCGGAAACCGATCCAGGCCACCCAAACGGAGCCGTCCCGCGCCACCGCCAGGGAAGGGAAGTCGTTTTCGGTCAATCGCACCGGGTCGGGTGTCTGCCGGCCGCGTCCCACCAGCACGGGCAGTCCCACCCGCTCGGCCGTCACCCGACCGCCAAGGAACTCGGTTGCGCCGGTCGCCGGCAGATCGGCGGCCCGGATCCGGAAATCGCCCTGCGCCGTCTGTACCTCCGCCACCGCCGCACTTCCCTTGAGATAGAGAAAGAGCCGGGGGGTCAGAATAGCCGGCCTCGCCATGTCGACGAGGTAGCCTTCGTCGTGCGGCCGCCTCTGAAATGGGAAAGCCTCTCGTGTCCGGGCTTCCCAGCGCCGCGGTGGATGCACCAGGTCGCCGACGCGCATTTCGTAGCCGATCACCTCTACGAGCTCGCCGCCGCTGACCTCCACCGAGCCGTCCCAAACGGTTTCCTCCTCGTCGCCGATACCCAACCGGAGCAGAAGCACGTGATCGGCGTCGGTCGGAGGGTTCTGGAGAGTCGTCTGAGTGGAGGATTGCGCGGCCAGGGAACCCGCAATCAGCAAAAGAGAGCCCGCGCAAATGCAGACGTGTCGCCGAAAGGTCATTTGGAGTCTCCCGAATCCAGTCGGATTGCAGGAGAGTATATCAACGAACACAGCGAGATGTGCACAGGGAAACGCGAGAACATCGTGCCGGCGAGCGGCGGCACCGGTCGCGGATCCAGGCTCTCCGCCGAGGCGATCCGCCGGCGCAGATCTGCGTGGTCCAGCCAGTTGTGACGGCAACGTGCGCAGTTGTCGATCACGATGTCACAACTCCAGTGCTCCTTCTCTTGCTCGAGCCGCGTTGGCGCGCCGCAGTTCGGTCAGTTGACGGTCAATGACTCTCCAGGCGCTCTATCGGCGGGTCGGTTCCTGTCTGATAAGTCAGGCGCACGGGAGATAATGCTCTCCGAGCCGGAAGCCGCGTTGTTGCAGCTCCGCCTCGATCTCGGCCCGGGCGCCCCGGCTTCCCACCCAGCCGAGCACGAAGCACCGCCCTGGTCCGGGCAAGGCCGCGGGCGGCAGCACCTCGGCGCCATTGATGAAATAGCCGAGCTTACGTGGATCGATGTCGATGTATGCTTCCACCTGAATACCGAGATCGGTCAGATGTCTCAATCGCTGGCGGGAGGTACGCCCGGAGCCCCAAACGACCACTCGGGGATGGTGTGGATTGTGGCGGGCGAGCCAGCGATGCAGGTACGGAGCCTTGATCCGGTAAAAAGCATCCACCGAGTACCTGGGATCGGTCCGGGTCAGACGACCCGGGCGTTCCCGCCACTCGAGCAGCACGTCGTCGAGCTTGGCAATCTGCTCGCCTGCTTCGAGCCAGCGCAGCCAAAGCTCGTAATCCTCTGGAAACGGGCCGTCGCGGTATCCGCCGTGCCGCGCCGCCGGCTCGCGGCGGAACATGACGCTCGGATGAATCACCGGGGTCTCGACAAAGCGGTACAACGAGATCTGCTCGGGTGTTTGCAGTGCATTCGTCCAGTCCACGAAAGCGGCGAGCCCCTGGTTGCGTTCGGCGTCTCCCAGGTACGAGACCCTGCAGGCGACCACGCCGATCCCGGGATGGCCGTCGAGATAGCTCGCCTGAAGCCGGAGCCGGCCTGGGCAGGCGAGATCGTCGGCGTCCATGCGGGCGATGTAGCGGCCCCGCGCCTCTTGGAGCCCCGCATTCAGAGCGGCGACCAGACCCAGAGGCTCCTGCCGGATCGCTCGCAGCCGGGGCTCGCTCGCCGACATTTCAGACAGGAGTCGCCAAGTGTCATCGGACGAGCCGTCATCTACCGCGATCACCTCGAAATCCGTCTCACTCTGCCGCCACAACGAGGCCAGGGCGTCGGGCAGCAGCGCCTCCTCATTGCGCGCGGGCAGGACCACGCTGATCTTCACCGCCATTTCCCCCGCACCTTCCGTTGTCACCTCCTGCCCGGCTCCCAAATGGTGCGCGCCCGCAGCAGCTCCTTCCCGCCGGCCGTCTTCAGGATCCGATGGATGAACTCTCCGGGGCTCGTCTGGCGGTACTCGGCTCGGACCTCGTCGCCCCCGACCGCCTCGGCGAGATAGTTGAGCTCGCACTCGCGAAGCCTCTGCTGCCAATGGAAGCCGACGGGGAGCCCGTCGAACAGCCACTCCAGGTAACGCACGTTGTTCACGTGGCCGTTGATGTCGAGGTCGCTGTAGCCGGCCGGCGTGGCCGGACCCGCCGCTTCCGGCTCGAAAGCTTTCAATCGCGCCGGTCTCGTATCGAACAGCGGGGCGCCAAGCGGGAGTTCGGACTCGAAGTACGCGTCCGGATGCCGGCGGCGGCGCTCCTCGAGATCGATGACAAACCAGGAGGTGGTGGCCTCCAGCACTTGGGACCCGCCAGGTCCGGTGATGCGGAAATCGCGATAGAAAAACAGGCGGTCGGCGCCGGACGGCCAAGTCGCCACCGTAACCACGTCACCCATACGGGGCAGCGCCGACAGGCGAAAACGCTGCCGGACCAGGACCCAGGCCATATTCCCGGCCGCCAGGCGGGAGCTTCCCAGGTCGAGATGCTCGGCGTGGTGCAGGGCCGTCTCCTGCATGAACCGCACGAGCGCCGAGCACTTCACCTCGCCGTGGATGTCGACATCGTAGGAGCAGACGGGATGCTCCATCCGCCAAATCGCCTCGTAGCTTGTCCGCCCGGCCATGTTCTCACCAATGTACTCGCACCAGAGCGCTCCGGGCCTCCGGGATCACGGTCCAGAAACCGATAAACAAGGTCGAAATCCATGGGTTAAAGAAGGGATTGTATCTGGTACAATCCTGATTACGTTCA
>CAYLSS010000543.1:0-4135 GCA_964385765.1 uncultured Solibacteraceae bacterium | reverse complement strand
CCCGGCGATTCAGAACATGAACCAGTCGCTGGCCGAAGCGTTGAGCCGCCTCCGTGGTTCCGTCGCCCATTTGGGACCATATTGGGCTTATGAACTGGGGCTCCTGCTTCCGGAACACCACGAAGAGATTCGGCGCGCCGAGATGACCGCGAGCGCCTTGGTCTTCTTCGCCGTGGACAAGGTCCAACAGTACCGCCACATCGTCAGCGAGATTCACCGCCAGCTAGGCAGATATCATGGGGCGTGCTTCCACGGCTACTGGAGCGATGGAACCGAAAGCGCCAGGGCGCCGGGCCACTCAGACGACGCCGCCCCCTCCAGCGCCGCCGGCGAAAGGCGGCGGGAGGCATTGGTCGCCTACCACCGCTCCATCTGGCATTTCCGGCGGGCGATCCTGCTCGCGCGAGGTGCCGCGACCTCCCAGGCGAACGCCGATATAGGCCTCATCAAGACCTTGCGCGCCCATGCACTCGAGGAACAAGAACTCCGGAACAGGCTGTTCCAGGAAGCCGACGACCATTATCGCGAAGCGCTCTCTACCAACGAACGGAATCTCGGAGCCTGGCTCGGACGCGCCTTCGTCGTCCGCCGAATGCCTGCCGACAACAGCCTCGAAACCGCCATCAGCTACCTGAACAAGTTGATCGATCTGGCCGGCCAAGAGCCGGAGCAGTGGGGCCTTTTGACGAAAGCCTATATCAACAGGGCCTGCTACCGCGCCCAGATGCACGCACCCGGACCCGTCTCGGATGATGTCGCGCAAATGATTCTCAATGACCTGCGCGCGGCCAAGAAATGGTCGATGACCCCGTCCGACCCCGCGGAACAGGCGAATAGTCTCGAGCGCTTTCGGATTATGGTTGGGCCTGATCTGGAGCGTGGTGACCTACTGCCCCTCGGAGACAAATATCTCTGGTCAGCCAGGCAATTGCTTGCCTGATTCTCAAGTGGTCGGTGGTGTGTCGAAGATCGTCATTCCACTTCAATTATACCAGCGTCAGCGCGCCCGCCCGCACCTTTTCCTGCGGACCGAATGGTTGCCGGCAATTCACATGCTCACGGACTCCCGGAAGCTCGTTCCCGCCGCAATCGCCGTCCGGAAGTTCTCGGCCACCGTTTGTCCGATGTCTGCCAGCGTGCCCCGGCTTCCAAGGTCCACCCCGCTTCGGACCCCCGGACCGAAGGCGAGCAGCGGAACATACTCCCGGCTGTGATCGGTCGACGGTGTTGCCGGGTCGCAGCCGTGATCGGCGGTGATGATCGCCAGGTCCGCCGGGCGGAGTCGGTCGAGCAGCTCCGGCAGCCAGCGGTCCACTTCCTCGAGCGCCTTCGCATATCCCTCGGCATCGTTGCGGTGGCCGTAAAGCATGTCGAAATCATTCAGGTTTGTCCACATGAGGCCTTCGGGCTCCTGGTCCATCACCCGCAGCAGTTGCCGCATCCCGTCCTCGTTGCTCCTGGTCTTGATCGATTCCGTGATACCCCGCCCACAGAAGACATCGGCAATCTTCCCCACGGTAGTAACCGGCACATCGCGCTCGGCCAGCCGGTCGAGCAGCATGCCCTCCGGCGGCGGAATAGCGAAGTCGCGGCGGCTTGGTGTCCGCTCAAAGGCGCCCGGCTCGCCGGTAAACGGCCGCGCAATGACCCGGCCCACCGCATGAGGGCCCGCCAGGATCTCCCGGGCTGCCTGGCAAATACGGTACAGCTCGTCCAGCGGAACAACCTCCTCATGAGCGGCGATCTGAAACACGCTGTCCGCCGAGGTATACACGATCAGCGCTCCGCTTTCCATGTGCTCCTCGCCGAGCTCCTTGATGATCTCTGTCCCGGACGCAGCCTTGTTGCCCAACACACCCCGGCCTGTCCGGCGCCCAAGTTCGCTCAGGATCTCCGCTGGAAAGCCCTCGGGATAGAGCGGAAATGGCTCTTCGAGCAGGATCCCGGCCATCTCCCAATGCCCGGTGGTCGTGTCCTTCCCCGGCGAAGCTAGGGCGCAGCGGCCATAAGAACCAACCGGACGGGGCTCCGGCCGCAACCCACTGAGAGGTTTGATGTTAGCCAGCCCCAGGCTGCACAGCACCGGCAGCGAAAGGCGTCGCCGCCGGGCGAGATTACCCAGCGTGTCGCTTCCGGCATCTCCATAGGTGGCGGCGTCCGGCATCTCGCCAATGCCGGCGCTATCCAAAACAATCAGAATGACGCGATTGAAGGACATCTCGGAATCCGCGAACTCACTCGTCCATCTCCGAAAGCAGACCCGGCTGGTCCCGCAGTCGGTTGATCTCGTCAGCCGATAAAGGACGATCGAAAATCGCAAACTCGTCCAGCAGCCCGATGTAGTTGACCGCAACGTAGATTCCGGTTCGCTCCAGGTTCCAGCCCATGGTGATCTCTCGGCGGTGAATGTTGCCGACAATCTCTCCGTCCACATAAAGCGCCACCCAGGCATTATTGCTGCCGGAGTCGATGTTCGCCCAGGTGAAGGCGACATGATGCCACTCAGTGGCCTCGAAGCCGACGTCGTTGACGCGGACCACCGGTGCGTTTGGATCGTCTTCAGAGATGCGCTCGCGGCCGGGACCCTCGGATGGGAAGGCTCCAAGCCGCAGGTCACGCGGTTCCGTATCCGGGAAATCGATCCAAAGCCCTCCGTTGGTAGCGCCCTTCTCGGTAATCTGCACCGGATCGCAGAACGGCGTCTGGAGCATTGTGTTGGGGTTGGTCTTGATCCAGACCGATACGCTGCCGCTCCAGCCTCCCTCCTCGAACGCCAGGTTGCCCGCCGCCGGGTAAAAGATCCGGCCGCGGCGAGGCAGCGTGTCGATCGCCTCGAGGGCGCCCCCGTGGACGCCGGAATCCGGAGCAATGCGGAAAATGCTCTCGTCCACGCCGTCCTTGAATATGTATTCCCCTTCATTCGTCTCGTCGTCGAAACGGGTGCGCGGTTCCAGCGCCCCAGCCCCCCGATCGGCTCGCAGCGATTGATCAAAAGACACGTAAAAAACCAGCGCATCACGTATGAACATATCGTTGGCTCCTGGACGGCATGCGGCTCCAGACAGCATTACCGTAAGCAACAAGATAGCCGATCGGTGTTTTATCACGGTTTCTCCAGGCTACCGCAGAGTGCGAGCCCGTAACCTGGCGCCGTCCGCTCAGCGTCTTCAATCTTTAGAGCGATGTTCTTCTTGTATTCTGGATAAAGAACTGCCTTTGACCATGTCATCCGCTTCCAATCCCGCACCTTCGCCGGCGACCGGGCTGGGTCACGCCAAGCCGCCCACCGCTCCCAGGGCTGCCCGCTGGCGAGCGCCTGCCTTGCTGCTGCTCTTTGTGCTCGCCGGTCTCATCGCGTATCAGTTCTGGCTGCGGCCCGTGATCGCCGACGAGGCCGTACCGGCAGCGGCCATGATTCCCACGGTCGAGGCCACCTCGGGACCTTTTGAAAAAGCGATTCGCCTGGGCGGCACCACGTCGTCCATCGTCTTCGCCAACGTCCGCGCGCCGAGACAGCGAGGGCCCGACAGTGGAGCGCTGATCCTGCTCGAGCTCGTGCCTTCGGGAACATGGGTCAAGAAAGGCGATGTCGTGGCCAGCATCGACGGGCAGGGACTAAAGGACCATATCGACGACGTCCAGTCGACTGTGGATACCTCGATCGCCGACATAAAAAAACGCCGCGCCGAGCATCAGGTCGACTGGAACAATCTCGAGCAAAATGTGCGTGTCTCCAGATCGAACTGGGACAAGTGGAGGCTCGAGGGGCAAGCCGCCGAAGTCCGGACCGTGATCGATAAGGAGTTGCTCGAGCTAGGCGTCGAGGAGTCGAAGGCCACTTTCGAGAGACAGCAGAAGGACCTCGACTTCCAGGAAACCGTCCAAGAGGCGGAACTCCGCATCCTGGAATTGACTACCGAACGGCATAAACGACACGTTGGCCGCCATGCTTATGACCTGGAACGCTATACGGTGGAAGCGCCCATGGATGGGATGGTTGTCCGCCAGTCGATCTTTCGCAATGGCGAATTCGGGATGGCCGAGGTGGGCGACCGCCTCTGGCCCGGCATGCTCTTCCTCAAGGTGATGGACACCAATAACATGCAGGTCGAGGCTACGGTCAATCAAACCGACA
>CAYLSS010000542.1:0-4142 GCA_964385765.1 uncultured Solibacteraceae bacterium | reverse complement strand
GTTGCATTATGGTAACTTTATAAGCAGATTGTATGAGTATATACGAATCATATCTAGTCGGAGGATATGATGTATTCTGTTGCAAGTGTTTTTTTAGTCTCCCGGTCATATGACGCCGGTTCAGGCGCCCCTGCATACTCGCTGCCGGGGACGCGCCAAGCCGGGTAGCAGGCTAGCGGACCGTTTACCTCGGACAGTAAGCCGGCTGGAGAATGAGGCAGCCGGATGAGACTCCGCAGCAGCCCGCTTGTCAGATCTCCGTAGAGGGCCGCTGCCGCGCCCTTGCCGCTTACATCCCCCAGGACAAAAACGAGGTGGCTTCCCGGAAATGGATAGAAATCGTAGAAGTCGCCGCTCACTGACAGCAGGGAGCGGTTCCGCGCGGCGATCTCCAACCCTTCAAACGCCGGTTTCGGCGGAAGAAGAAGCTGCTGTTGAATCCTCCTGGCGGCGTCGAGGTCGGTCCTGAGCTTCACGGCGTCCTTCGCCGTCTGCTCGTGGAGCCGGGCATTCTCAATGGCCGAGGCGAGTTGGGAGGCCAGCATCGAAAGCGTGTCCAGGTGCTCCCGCGTGAAGTAGTTCGCTCGCTTGCTTTCCAGCCCCAGCACTCCGATCAGCCGGCCGCGAAGCAACATTGGAAGCGCCACCTCGGACCGGATTCCCTCGATGGTCGCAACATGGTCCGGGTCCCTGTCCGTATCCGCTACCCAAACCGGCCGGCGCCTGCGAGCGGCCGAGAGCCAGATCACGGTCGCGTTGCTGGTGGAATACAGCCGCGCTTCCTGGCCCTACTTCAATGACATCGTCCGCGCCGTGGAGGGGTTCCTCAATGAAGCGCCGGGAGGTAACTGGTATGCGCTTGCCACCTTCTCGAATACGCTCTGGTGAAAACCTTCACTCCGGCTCCCAGGTTGAACGCCAGGCCGGTTCCAGTGATGGTTCGTCTCGGGAGGGCGGTTTCCAGCTCATTCCGATAATGCAGGAGGCCGGCTCCACCCATCAGATATGGCTGGACACGGTTGCCCGAGATATGAAACAGGATATTACCCAAGAACAGAGCGCCGGATCCCTCGGCGTCGAACACCTTGCCGTAGCCGATCAGCCCGAAAAACTCGCCTCCTTCTCGGAAATCCTGGGCCGGGAGGGGGACCACACTCACGATTAGTGCGATGAAGCAGATGATCAGAAACATATGACGATCATAATGCTCCTCGGGGTTTGGGTGTCCGAAGAGCGATGGCTGTCCCGGCGGCGCTTGGTCCGCCGGGACAGCCGGTTGAACAAGAGCTCCCCGGAAACCATCTGTACTATGATGACGAACATGTACAGCCGTTCTGTCTGCCTGGTCGCCCTGCCGGTCCTGGCGTTTCTTGTCAGTCCGTTGACGGCGGCCTCTCCCAATAGCCTTTCAGCTCGGGAACGGGCCGAGGGCTTCGAGCTCCTCTTCGATGGCGAGACCACTCATGGATGGTTTCTCCTTCGCCCCGCCGATGCCGATGGGAAATGGATCGTCGAGGACGGATGCCTCGTGCCCCGGGACCGGCCGCGGGAGCTTGCCAGCAACAAGACGTTTGACGACTTCGAGCTGCGGTTCGAATGGAAGATCGCCCCGGGTGGCAACAGCGGGGTGATGTACCGGGTTGAAAAAGGCTACCATGCCCCGACCACCGGACCCGAGTACCAGCTCCTCGACGACGAGCGGCACAAGGTCGGCAGCATCCCCGACCGCAAAACAGCAGCGGCCTATGGGATCTATCCGCCGGAGAAAGATGCAACCAAACCTGCCGGCGAATGGAACACGGCGCGAATCATCGTCCGCGGCGACCACGTCGAGCACTGGCTGAATGGCGTGAAGGTGCTCGCCTATGAAATGCACAGCCATGACTGGAAGACCCGGGTCGCAAAGAGCAAGTTTGCCAAACATCCACAATACGGGCGGGCGAGGAGCGGCCACATCGTTCTGCAGGACCATGGCAGCGGGGTCTGGTTTCGCGGGATCCGGTTTCGGAAGCTGGAACCGGAATCGTAGCCGCTCAGGTGCCGTACTCCAATTCCCGAATGCCATGTCGCTCTCGCCTGGTCATGCCAAGGTTTCCGCCCAACGCGCGTTGTGAGGTCCACGCCGGGGTCCGTCTCGGCATAAGATGGAAGAGTTCATGCTGCATCCTCGTCGTGATTTCCTTCTCCGCGCGGCTGCGCTTACCGGCGCCGCCTGGTTCGACGCGCCGCGCATTCTCGCTGGCACGGTGGAAGAGTCACGCCGGCGCTTCGGCGGGTTCGACTTCGGCATTCAAGGCCACTCGTTGCGCGAGTTTCCGATTCAGAAGACGATCGAGGTCATCGCCAACGATCTCGAGTTGTATTGGGTCGAGTTCTCGCGCGCACATCTACCGCTTCAACCGCGCCAGGGCGGCCGCTACGCCGGACCTGCCGCTTCGGTGAGCCGCATCGGCGAAGTCAAGAAGATGCTTGCAGCGCACGGCCTGAAAACTAGGGCCCACGGTGTCAATTCCTTCACCGATGACGCGGCCGCCAATCGCCATGTCTTCGAGTTGGCCAAGGTCCTGGGTGTGCGCAATCTCTCGGCCGCTCCCACTCCCGATGCTTTCGACAGCCTCGAAGAACTGGTGGCCGAGTTCGACATTCGCATTGCCATCCACAACCACGGTCCCAGTTCCGGCTATCCGACCAGCACCGCCCTGGCGCAGGCTCTCCGCAGCCGCCACCCGCACATCGGCGTCTGTCTCGACACCGGCCACAGCTTGCGCTCGGGCGAGGACCCGGTGAAGGCCATCCACGAGCTGAAAGGCCGTATCTACGGTGTGCACCTCAAGGATGTCGCCGAGAAGAAAGAAAAGACCCACTCGGTGGTCCTGGGCACGGGACACCTCGACCTGAAAGGCGTCTTTCGGGCGCTCCGCGACGCGAAGTTCCCGGCCGATGGGGCGATGTCGCTCGAGTACGAAGCCGATCCAAAAAACCCGCTGCCGGCGATTCGCGAATGCATCGAAGCCGCCTCCGAGGCCGCGCGCGCCGCCGCGGCGGGTTAGGCGCACAAAAGTGAAGGGCGGCCGGACCATAGAAGTCCGGTCGCCCCGCTTACTTCGGTGGAGTAGATTCAGTCGACTTCCTGTCGCAGGTGGTCCCGCATGGCTGCCACCACCAACCGGTTCGACAGCTTCATCAGATCAGCGGCTTCCTGCTCGAGGCGTTGCGCTTCGCGGACATGATAGCGTGGCCGCTGCTTCGAAAGCGGATTCTTGTAGGCTGGAGTGATCGGCCGACGCCTGAGTTCATCCGCCCGCTCGCGATGCTCCGCGGCGCGCTCCTTGACCTTCTCGGCCCTTTGCTCGCAGAGCTCTGAAACCCGAAGCTTCTCGCTTACCGTTGTGGTCTCTTCGGCCATCGTGGCAAGCTCTGACTCCGTCAGCGGCGCGGCCTTCGATTCCGCCCGCAATGTGCCCAGTGGTCCCGCCAGCAACGCGGCCAGCAAAAGTGGAGATGTAATACGAACGAACATGGTTCGCTTCAAAGCCTCCCTTCACCCCAGCTTGCCAGACGATGTGATTTCGGTCAAATAGATAAGACGGTATTGCCGCTTCGCTTATTTCTATGTATTGGACCGGCCCCCGCCGGCCGAGGAGCCCATGATCCACCCTGGGGTGTGCGAGGGCTTCGTTTCTTGGACCCGATGACACCCGCGAACGTTTCAGCGAGAAGCTTCTCGAAAACCGAACTGGATCCCAGCGATGTGAAGCGCCGGCATCAGAAGGGCGTTCTCGATTGCCCCCACCTCCATCCTCGCGCGACAATGAAAGATTATCCCCCTCCACTGACGACTCCTTATGCTCAAGGCGATCAACGTTCATGGGGCGCGGACCCATAACCTCAAGGCGATCAACGTCGAGATCCCGCGCAACACCTTCACCGTCGTTACCGGCCTGTCCGGATCCGGTAAGTCGTCGCTCGCCTTCGACACCATCTACGCTGAGGGGCAGCGGCGCTACGTGGAAACTCTCTCGCCCTACGCCCGCCAGTTCCTCGACCAGATGGAGCGTCCGGAGGTCGATTCAATCGACGGCCTCAGTCCGGCCATCTCCATCGAGCAAAAGACCACGGGCCGCAATCCCCGCTCCACGGTC
>CAYLSS010000541.1:0-4143 GCA_964385765.1 uncultured Solibacteraceae bacterium | reverse complement strand
CGAATCGAGAGTCCACCGCGTAATACTTTCCATTCTTGGCCGACCCCGATGCGCCAATCAGCCGGTACTCCGTGCCTTCGACGGAAAAGCGTGACAAGGCGCTCTCCACCCTGGCGCGTTCCACTTGATCGAGAGGTTCGGGGGTCACGGACACAGACGCCACCCTGATCCCTGGGCACAAGGCTTCGAGCACCGTGTTGTTCAACTGCGCCTGCGGGCTGAGGTTGGGCATTCTGCGTTCGATCTTGCCTTCCTTCGTGACCATCAGGCTGATGACCGTCAGGCCCGAGTTCTTCGTAACGGTTGTAGAGGTTGTCATTGGCTCTCCTGTTGAACGGTTGTTGTCGGACAACAGACCGTTCGCGAGGATCGCCCCCACGACCTGGTTCCCCAGTTGGCCTGTTGCCGAAACACGAGGTATCGGGTCAGGCCTCCGTGGAGGAACCGCCCCTATTCAGTTGTGTTGCCTGTCCAGCCGAAGCGGAACAGGTTGCTTCCGGGCCAATCAAGCCAGGAAGCCCATTCCCACGTGAGGCGTGGGCGCCTTCTACTCAACTTTCGTTGGTGGTAGAAACCCTTTCTGTGAAGAACTCGTTCCGGAGGCCGGCTCCTTCTCCAGCCGCACCTGGTCGCCCTCGATCCTTTCCGTGACGCCGTATTCGCTGACGAAGTACACGCGCTTGTCACTCTTGAACGCGATGACCAGAGCCTCGGGCTCGCTCGCCACTTCCTGTTCGAGCGTCGGCTTACCGCCCGGCTCCCCATGTCGGCCGACGAAGTAGCGGACCCCGACGGCTGGCTGGCTGCGGGAACGCCGTCCGCCGCGGCGTCTTGGCGGTCTTCCAGACGTGCCGGCCTTCTCGGCAGGCGGTTTCCCGCTTGTCGGCACTTCAGTCGCTGTCGCCATGGTCATTTCTTCCTCCAGCGCGTCCACTGACGCGCTTCCACTCCTGTTCAAACGGCACCTCCTTCAGTCCGTCGCCGGTCCAGGCCAAAGATCGCGCACTTTGGTCAAGCCGAAGGTATCGGCGTGTCACGATGTGCTTGTAGTGCTCGACGCCGTTCTCCCGGTACATCCACATGAATTCCGCGCGGAGTTCCGGGGCCAGCCTGTGCTCAAGCGGCGTCCAGTTCGCGATCAGTTTGATAGCCACGGCGATGCTCCTGGCGATCTCAGACAAGAATAGGGCGGGAATCGTCGCCGGCCAACCGACTTGGTCGGTGCGCCCTATCAGCTCCGTTCGAGCTGCAATAGCGTGAGCCAGTATTGGAGGTAGCCCGAAGGAGAAGAAGACGCCCCCTGGGCCCGCCAATCTTGCGGATTGGGTGGGACATCCCACAGAGGTTGGAACGCGAACATTGCAGACATCCCACATCGAACTGGGCTACACGGAGTCCGATTCAGCAGCACATTGACACCACCGACACGTCCTGACGTCCAGCTTGGGAATTCCAGTCTCGATTGAAAACAAAGAACATAGAGCGCAGCGAAGTCCATCCTGGTTCTTCAGTTTTCTGATGCTTGGTGATCGACCCAGCCTCTGTACTCTTAACGGACCACAAACGGACTACGGCGAAGCGCATATAGCAGAAATGCTGTATGGGGAGATCGGCGCCGATGAGCCGGAGCGTTGAGACGCTGAATGCGGTCGTGGAGCAGGTAGCGCTGTCCCGAGAAGTCCGGGTGCAAGTGCAACAACCCGGGCAAGCCGACTGCGATCAACCCGCCGAATGCCGCTAGCAGGCCCAAGACGATTCCGGTGGTCTTCTTCGTAGCAACTTTCTCCAAAGCAACGGACATGCCACTCAGATGTAGGTGGTAATCAAGACGCTCCCCTATTCCGCCGCAAGGAGTGGGCCGGGCGCGGTTGGCCTCGAACGACCAGGCGGCTACTGCCTGCGGCGATCCCCGAGTGACGGCCGGAACTTCGTGCGGCCCCGGCCGTGGGGCCGCTTGTGACGGCGACGCGCGTGTCTGGATTCAGGTCCTGATTCGGGTCGACTAGATGGCCGGCCGGGAAGGCGACCGAGACGGCCGGGTCGGTCGTGTCGAGGCACAGAAGGTGGTTGTTGTCGTTGTCGCCGAGCTCCGCGAGCGCCGCTGGGGCGATCTCTTCGCGCGAGCCGTCTGGACGCCCCACGGTCACGCGATACAGCCGGCGTTCGGCGTCGCCGGGGTCGTCACCGTTCGGCAGCCGCACGCCGCCGGCCCAGGTCGCCCGGACCGCCTGTTGGGAGTCCGCCGGGCAGGCAGACCCGCGGCCTGACTCGGACCATTCGTCCTCGGAGACGACTTCCGCCAGCACGAGGGTGGGCCCCGCGTCGAGTGGAATGACATGCGTCTCGGCGCCGCGAAAATTCACCTGGCTGCCCCTCATGTCGTCCGAGAGCAGGTCGCCGACGACGAGCGCCTTCACCGGGGGGTCTTCGGCGGCATCGCCGAACTCACCGATCAGGAGCACGGTTCTGAGCTCGCCGGCATCGCGGGCCGGGGCGAGCGTCACGCAGAACGGCGTGCGTTCGGCTCGGGACCGCGTGAACACCCGAAAGTCCTCGCGCTGAAGGGAATCCGGGTCAATCGTGTGAGACAGCACCACCGGCATGCCGTCCTGCCCGGACGCGCCCAGGCACAATCGATTGGCCTCGACCGGTAGGCCGTTGTCCAGTCCGTAGAAGGCCGACAGCAGCCGCGCCCGCCCGCTGCTCGCATCCAACGCGGGCGGCATTTCCGTTGGCAGGGGCTCTTGAGAACTGCACGAAGCCGATGCCAGGGTCGCGGCGATAAGGACTACCGCGGCGCGCCAGCAAGCGTGGCGAGGGGACTTCATGATCATGGAGATCGAGCTTTCCATAATGGCAGCTCCAAAGGGCGAGCGAGATCGCCGGACGTTGTAGAGGCGGGCCTCGAAAGGCGGTCGGTGGAGCGCTCTACCGCGCGTAGTCGAAGTTCTCGATCTTGATTTGCGTTTGCCTTTCTGGCGCTTGAATGACTGTGCGTGCGATATAGCTCGGACCGTCCGGCAAGACCCGGTGGTCAGCGACGACGGACACCGGGTCGCCGTCAAGATTCGTCTTTGCTTCAGTCCGCCGCGGCTTCTTGGTTTGCGGATCGATCGTCAGAATCAGCTCGTCGCCGGGCTTTAGCAAGTCGCTCGCTTGGACACGGACGACGGGATTCGTCGGATCTATCCCTTGCCAAAACTGGCCGGACTGGAACAGCTTTTGCATGACTGATTGGCTAGGCATCAAATACCGGTTGGAGAGCGAGATCAGCCGCTGGAAGTACTCCTGCTGGTCCTCCACTTTGTTGTTGATCATCTTTTGTCGGCGGCGCTTCGCCCCCGGCCGGATTCCCGCAGCTTGCTTTCTCTCGGATGGCGCACTCAGCGGCGTCAGTTGAGGCTTGCCATCGATGTCGAAGCGCACTTGATCGAGCTTGACGCCCTTCACTTCGCCCTTCTGCTGAATCTCGGTCCGCATCTTCCAGGTGTACTGCTTGAGAAGCTGCGCATTCTCCTTCGTCGACTGCGCGAGGGCTTGCATCTTTTGCTGCTTTTCCATCTGCTGTTGCTGTGCTGGGGACTGCGCCCAGGTCACAGCCGACATGCAAGTCGCGACGAAGATGACGGCTGCGCATTGAGTTTCGATTGCGTTGCTGATTGGTTTCATGGCGCTTCCTGCTTACGTCTTTCCCTTCCCGATGACAAATCCTTGGACTGTGGCCCTGGCTCGTGATTCCTTTCGTCCTACGGCTCCCCATGGGCGGCATCCAACTGCGCACGGATCGCCGGTGCGAATTGCTCCATTGCCTTCTCGACGTCCTTCCACGAAGTCTTCTCTTGCTTCTGACCAGTCTCCTTGTCCTTCCTGGCGCCCTGCCGGAATACTCCTGGCACGCGCTCGCTGACGATGGGATACCTGTCCTCGAGCTTCGTGGATATAGTTTCGTGGAAAGTGTCGGCCAACACTTTCATCTCGTCCGGGCTAATGCCTTTGTTTGGCGAGTCTGGATGGATAAAGATCACGGGCTGGTCGAGCATTAGGGACTTGTATTTGGCGATATCCAAGCCCGGCTTGGTCCAGCGGAGAGCGTTCTCCAGACCGGGAGCAGGCTCGAGAGGCGGGTAGTCATCCAAAAAGCCT
>CAYLSS010000540.1:0-4147 GCA_964385765.1 uncultured Solibacteraceae bacterium | reverse complement strand
GCTGATGCTGTAGACATCAACGCCTTTGAGCTCCGGGACCAAATCATTGAAACGCTTGGTCTGCATATCGCAGACTGGTGTATCAAGCGACGGGATCACGCTGAAAATCCGCACCTTGTCGCCGGTATCGGCGAGGGTCACGGTTTGAAAAGTGCTGTCCACACAACGAAAGTCGGGGGCGATGTCACCGGGTTTCAGCTCGGGCCCCACCAGGGTTTTGGGCTTGCCGTTGACAGTTACTGCACCGGCCCTTTCCATGGTTCCTCCTTCCTGCACACATCCAGGCATCCGAAAGCGCCCCCTTAGCCTGCACGGCCGCCGCTATTGTAGCAGGTCTTCGAGTTCCGTCAGGCTGGTGACGGGCAGTTGACAAGTGAAGTTTTGACACACGTACGCCGCCGGTTTTCCATTGGCCGGCCGCATGTCACGGACGGTGGGCTGCCATTGCGCCAGCCTCTCGCGGGAGGCTTCATCGGCCAGCAGGACGAGACGGTGTGGAATGAATTGCCGGCGAGTCGCCCGCAGAAGCGCCCGGGTCGATTCGTCCCCGGGTTCGCCCGCCACTATGATCTGTTTCGGGATGGATCTGACGAAGTCGAGGGCCACGAGCATCTGGGGCGCCGAGACCGGGGATCCCTTCAGCGTCGCCGAGAAGTGCTCCAGCGCTTTTTCGGCCAGTTGGCGGAAGTCGGTTCGGCCGGTGAGTTGCGCAAGTCGCAACAATACCTGAACGGCCAATGAGTTGCCCGACGGCTCGGCGCCGTCGTAGTCGTCCTTCAGACGGAGAACGAGATCCGAGCTCCCTTCCGCCGTGCTGAAGAAGCCGCCCTTATGGGTGTCGGTGAAGCGTTTGATGAGCTCCCCGGCGAGCGCCACGGAGGTCTCCAGATAGCGCCATTCGAAAGATGCCTCGTAGAGATCGATCAGCGCGTTGGCCAAGAACGCATAATCATCGAGGAAGCCGTCAATGGCCGTCTCGCCATCCCGGTGCCGGCGCTGCAAGCTCCCGGTAGTTGGATCATACATCTCGGTGAGAATGAAGTCGGCCGCGCGGCGGGCGGCGTCAAGGTAGCGGGCTTCGTCAAGCGCCTGCGCGGCGACGGCCAGCGCCGAGATCATCAACCCGTTCCACGCGGACAGGATCTTGTCATCCAGATGGGGTCGAATCCTTTTCGCACGGGCTTGCAGCAGGGTCGCAGACGAGCTTGAGAGCGCCTCCGCAACATCGCTTTCCTCGACGCCGAACTCTCTTGCCGTTTGTTCCACGGTGCGGGCCAGATACAGGATATTGCGGTCAGCGAACTCTCCGTGTGGATCGTTGGCTTGGCTCACGTTACCGTGAGGCAGGACGCCGTAGCGGTAGCAGAACCACTCGGCGGCGGGCTGGCCGAGAAGTTCAACGATTTCGTCATGGCGCCAGATATAGAAGGCGCCCTCGCCCTTCTTCTTTGGATCAGCCGGATCGATGACGCTGTCGGCATCCTCGGCCGAGTAGAAGGCGCCGGCCGGGTGAGCTAGTTGCTCAAGGACGTAGTTGCAGGTCTTGTGCGCAGTTTCGGCGAAGAACTCCTCGCCCGTGATCTGGTATGCCTCGACATAGGAGACAACCAGTTGAGCCTGGTCATAGAGCATCTTCTCGAAGTGCGGCACAAACCATTCGGCGTCGACCGAATAGCGATGAAAGCCGCCGCCGAGCTGCTCATTCATTCCCCCGGCAGCCATCTCGCGCAGTGTCTTGAGGACCATGTCGAGCGCTTCCTCTGCTCCGGTGCGGGCATGGTAGCGGAGGAGGAAGTTGTGGGTTACCGGCCGGGGAAACTTCGGCGGACCGCCAAAACCGCCCTTCCGCGCGTCGAACAGGCGGCGAAAGATGTGGAAACCGGAGTCCAATACGGACTCGTCCAGCCAAGCGCCGGAGGTCTCTTTGTTGACGTGCTCGCGGAGCTGCGCCAGCACCTTGTCAGACGATTCGACAACGCGCTCCCGGTCGTGCTGCCATGCTTCGGCCAGACGTTCGAGCACGGTCTTGAATCCGGGGCGGCCGTAGGCGTCGGTCGGCGGAAAATAGGTACCGCCGTAGAACGGCTTCAGATCGGGTGTCAGCCAAACCGACATTGGCCAGCCACCTCCTCCCGTCGACGCCTGCACGAAGCTCATGTAGATCCGGTCGACGTCGGGGCGTTCTTCACGATCCACCTTGATGGGAACGAAATGTTCGTTCAACAATCGCGCGATCTCTTCGGATTCGAAGGACTCGCGTTCCATGACGTGGCACCAGTGGCAGGTCGAGTAGCCGACTGAAAGGAAGATCGGTTTGTCAGCCACCTGGGCCTGTTCAAAGGCAGACTCTCCCCAGGGATGCCAATCCACGGGGTTATGGGCATGCTGGAGCAGATAGGGGCTTTTCTCTTCGATCAGTTTATTGGTATACATGGCTGGTGGTTCTCCAGGTCGTCCAAAGTCAATCGCCACGGTGGTAAACAACAATGTTCGGGTGCCCGAATCCCAGAGTTGCAGGTCGAAGTCCGGGCTGGACTCGTTACCATCGTAGCGTAGGCGTGGCCGGGAGCTTGCTGGAGGAGACGCTCGGACCACGAGAAGCGAATACGTGATGAGCTATTTTGAAGAAAACCGAAGCCGCTATCTCGACGAACTCAAAGAGTTCCTTCGAATCCCGAGCATCAGCGCGCAGCCCGAGCGGGCAGACGATATCCGGCACGCGGCGGAGTTCGTGCGGAACGCACTCGAGGAGGCCGGGCTCGACAACACGCAATTGATCGAGGGTGAAGGCAATCCGCTCGTTTATGGAGAGTGGCTGGGGGCCGAGGGCAAGCCGACGTTGCTGATGTACGGCCACTACGATGTCCAGCCCCCGGACCCCCTCGATGAATGGCTCTCGCCGCCGTTCGAACCCGATATCCGCCACGAGGACATCCATGCCCGCGGCGCTTCCGATGACAAGGGTCAGACCTACATCCTGATCAAAGCGGTAGAAGCGCTGCTTGCGACCAAAGGAAAGTTGCCGGTCAATGTTCGCTTCCTGATCGAAGGAGAAGAGGAGGTAGGCGGAGAACACATTGAAAGCTTCGTCAAGAGCGGCTCGCCGATGACGGCGGCCGACGCCGCGGTCATCTGCGATACCGAGATGTTTGCTCCCGAACTGCCCACGCTGTGCATAGGGCTGCGCGGGATCGTCTACGGTGAACTGGTGGTGGATGCGGCCCACCATGACCTGCATTCCGGTGTCTACGGCGGCGTGGCTCCCAACCCGATTCAGGCCGTGGCTGAGATCCTGGCGGCGCTCAAGGATCGTGACAGCCATATTCTGATCCCTGGCTTCACGGACAAGGTCATTTCGCCCACCGAGGCGGAACTCGAAGCCTGGCGGAGTCTCTCCTTCGACGAAGAGACATATCGTGCCGAGGAAATCGGTGCGCGCGCCCTCGTGGGAGAACCCGAGTACTCGGCGCTCGAGCGCTTGTGGGCCCGACCAACGCTCGAGGTCCATGGAATCCGCGGCGGGTTCACCGGCGAGGGGGCAAAGACGGTGATTCCAGCTAGAGCGGTGGCCAAGATCAGCGCGCGGCTGGTGGCCGATCAGAATCCCGCCGAAGCCGAGCGGCAGCTTGTGGATGCGATCAACAAAGCGTGTCCGGCGGGCGTTGCCGTGAAGTGGAAGACCATCCACCGGGGAGCGCCGTCGCTCGTGAACCCCGACAATGTTTTCATTCAGACCGCGGCCCGGGCCATGGAGGATACATTCGGCAAGGAGACCGTCTTGATTCGTTCCGGGGGTTCGATCCCGATAGTTGGAGTTTTCGACGCCCATCTCGGGATCCCCAGCGTGATGATGGGATTCGGTCTTCCGGACGACAATTTACATGCCCCGAACGAGAAGCTTTACCTGCCCAATTTCTACCGGGGCATTGAAGCGGTCGCACGATACATGGAGGTTCTGGGCGAACAGTGAGGTGGTCCAGCGTCGAAGAGCTCCCGATCGATGACCGCTTCGATCCCGCCGAAGTTGCAGAACAGCCGGAACTGGTTCGGCGCTTTTTTGGCCACGCTATAGCTCCGGGTGCGAGGCTGTCGACTTGCGTCGAACTAAAGATGGAAGGCCGTTTCCGCACCAGCCCGGAGGGGAAAT
>CAYLSS010000539.1:0-4149 GCA_964385765.1 uncultured Solibacteraceae bacterium | reverse complement strand
AAGAACAACCTCCCGGCTCGAATCAGCTTCCGCGTCGCCACTCGTTTCGACTCCCGCACCATCATCGATACGATGGGCGCCGAACGGCTGCTCGGCAAAGGCGACATGCTTTTCCTTCCGCCCGGTACGTCGCGCCTGATCCGCATGCACGGCGCCTATGTCACCGAAGAGGAGATTGCCAGCGTGGTCCAATTCTGGAAGGAGCAAGCGCTCCCCGACTACGACCAGTCTTTCCTCATCACGCCCGCCGACGATGGCAGCACGGACCCGGCGGACGAGGAGGGCGCCGCCGGTGATGCCGACGACCCGAATTACCGCGAAGCGGTTCGCATCGTCCTCGAGATGGGGAAGGCTTCCACCTCGATCCTCCAGCGCCGCCTCCGCATCGGCTACGGTCGCGCGGCGCGCCTGCTGGACATCATGCAGCATGAAGGCATCATCGGTCCGCCGGACGGCAGCCGTCCGCGGGAGGTACTGAAGTCGCCGGACTGGCTGGAAGAGGTTGAAAGGCAGCTAAGGTGAGCCAAGCCACCGGCCACGCACATGGAAACTAGTAGCCCAACCTCTCGTGAGCTGACGGGTACCTGAGGCTCGTGCAGCGAGTAAGCTAACCCTAACGCACTGAGCGAAACCGTAACTTGACTCTGCTACCCTGTGGAAACCGTATGCTCTGGGCGATCACTGCGTATTTCAACCCTGCGGGTTATGCAAACCGCCTCCGTAATTACCGGACTTTCCGCGAGCGCCTGGAAGCGCCGCTGATTGCCGTCGAGTGCTCCTTCGGCCGCGATTTTGAGTTACGGCGCGGTGACGCCGACATCCTGGTTCAGATTTCCGGCGGCGATGTGATGTGGCAGAAAGAACGCTTGCTTAACGTCGCCCTGTGCTCGCTGCCGCCCGAATGCACCGCGGTCGCCTGGCTCGACTGCGACATCGTTTTCCAAGACCCTCGCTGGAGTGATCACGCTGTTGCAGCTCTCGAAGCCGCCGCTATCGTGCATCTCTATCGCGAGCGGTACCACCCTTCGAAGGACACTTCGCCGACCGAATTCAACACTGCATCGATGACCCCCACGGCGGAATCGACCGTACATCTCATCCGATCCGGACGATGCACTCCCGACCTTTTGAGGCACGCCGGGCTTGCCAGCGGCTGGACCAACGGTCTGGCGTGGGCAGGTCGCCGCGACCTCGTCGAAAAGCATGGACTCTACGACGCCTGTATCCTCGGCAGCGGCGACCGCGCCATTTTAGGGGGCGCCTATGGCTGTTTCGATGATGTCCGGTGCGGCTTACAGATGAACGCAGCACGGTTCGATCACTACCTGTCGTGGGCTCGCCCGTTTCACGCGGACGCCAGCGGCCGTGTCGCGGGAATCGAGGGCGCTGTTTTTCACCTCTGGCATGGCGAACTAGCCGACCGCCGGCATTCCACCCGCCACGCCGATATGAAGAAGCTGGGTTTCGACCCCTCCACCGACCTCACACGCAACGGCGGCGGCGCCTGGCGCTGGAATTCGAACAAGCCGGCGCTGCATGCCCATGTTCGGGACTACTTCCGGTCTCGAAAGGAGGACGGAGAGCCGACAGCATAGTCCGCAAGTGGAGATTCAGCACAACCGAAGGAGCCGTATCCGCGCCAAACGCCTTGCGCCCACATGAATCGCCCTACAATGCCAGGTGCGCCTCGAACTTTTCGTTCGACGCCAGCATCTCGTTCCAGGTGACCGGTTCGCGTTTATACGCCGACATCCGGCCGAGAATTGCGGTCAGGTTGCTCCGGACCGTCTCTTCGGCATTATGAAGCGGCTCACCAGCACGGACGGCGGCGGCGAAGTTCTTCACGTTGCTCGACGTGCCGATCTGCATCGTGTTGCCTTGCTCGCCTTCCCACGGGTTGTCGCCGGTGATTTGCACATCGCCGCGGTAGTGTGAATCCACCGTGCCGCGCGAGCCGTAGAACCGCATGCAGAGATCGCCATAGCCCTTTGTGAACTGCGCCGAGGAGAAGTCGGCCTTCACACCGTCGGGGTATTCATATTGGACAAGAAAGTGGTCCCAGCAATCCCCGACGTCGATACGAGCTTTGCGCCCGCCCGTGCCCATGGCGCTGACCGGATGTGTGTTCACGTACCAGTTGGAGACGTCGATCACGTGGATGTTTTGCTCGACGATGATATCGCCCGAGAGTGCGATGTCGAAGACCCAGTTGCGAAGGCGGTTCTGGGACGGCGTCAGCGACGGATCGCTCTTTGGACTCAACCGTCCGGCGTGATAGTAAATATGTCCGAGCACCAGGTCGCCGATGTCGCCGCGATGGACGCGTTCAGCCGCTTGCTGGAAGGCTGGCTGCAAGCGCGTCTGAAAATCAGTGAGGAAGCTAAGCTTTTTGGCCGTGGCGCGACGGCCGGTCGCCTGGAAATCCAGGCAGCCATGGACGTCAACGGCTACCGGCTTGGCGATATAGACATGCTTGCCGGCGTCGACTGCGGCGCGCGCCTGCTCCGGATGCCAGTAGGGCGGGCTCATCACGGCGACCGCGTCGATATCGGTCGCAAGGAGCTCCTGATAGCCGCCGATCCCGCTGAAGCGGCGCGGGGACGACAGACGCAGCTTTTCGCTGATGGCGTCGAGCCGATCGGCAAACGGGTCGTGGATCGCCGTGATTCGGGCGCCGACGAACTCCTGGAACATGCCGCCGACATAGTTGCCGCGTCCCCCGCAGCCGATAATGCCGATCGACAACGACGAGTTGGCCTGGGATCCAAACGCTGTTTCGGGCTTCACCACCAACAGACCGGCAGCGGCCGACTTCAGGAACGTACGACGTGGGCGGTTCCACATGTCCCGGATTGTATCCTTCAAAACGAATTGGCGCAATTCGCCTGATGTGCCATGTGCCTGATGTGCCGCGCGCCCGGCGCCGGCGCGCGATCTCAACATGAGTTGATTCGTCCGCCCGTCCTGCCGGCGAACTTTCCGCAACGCTTCTCAACCTGATTCCCCGGCCCCGGTGCGCCAACTCGCCCTCGCCCTTCGAACTTTCCGGATGACTCGGCCATCGAAAGCGGAGCAGAATATAGGCATGAGGCTCGCGGTGCATCTCTTGCTGATCACGGCGATCGGGGCGTCGGGGCTTTGCGGGCAGGTCGTACGCCTGGTGACCGAACCAGCCGCCGGCCGCTATCTGGTCGCCAAGGAGGGTCTGCTGGATCCCAACTTCGCTCAGGCTGTTGTCTTGCTCGCGCATCATGACGACGAGGGGACGCTCGGCCTGGTGGTCAACCGTCCGGCTCGGGTCACCGTTTCGAAGGCCTTTGAAGATATGGAAGCGGCGCAGGGGCACGAGGAACCGGTGTTCGTGGGAGGACCGGTGGCCCCGATGGCCGTAATGGCCTTGCTTCGATCCAAGGACATGCCGGAGGGAGCACAATCGGTAGTTCGTGACCTTTACCTGGTTTCCAGCGCCGAGTTGCTCGAGAAGCAGCTCGAAGCGGGAGCGGATCAGAAGAAGCTCCGCATCTTCGCGGGCTACTCCGGCTGGGGGCCCGACCAACTGGCCAAGGAGATCGAGATGGATTCGTGGTACATCTTCGAAGGTGACATTGGGATCGCCTTCGACAATGAACCCGCGACACTCTGGGAACGTCTCATTGAAAAGACACATCTGCGCTTTGCAGGTATGCCAACACTGCAGTGGAATGCCCCCGGAGCGTGGTGAGGAGAATTTCCCGTGGATCACCAGAAGAAGCGGAATCGCCGCGAGTGGCTGCTAAGCTCGACATTTTTTGCCTCTGGTTGCTCGGTGACGGTGGCGCCTGACAGCAACCAGAGCGAAGAGGACCGGACGCCGGTCCAATCGTCGATGCGGCAGATGCTGCAGTATGCCCGCGGGCTGGAGCAGACCCAGATGGTGCACGTGGCGGCCGAACTGGGCATCGCCGACCTCATGGCCGGCGGTCCAAAGTCAACCGAGGATCTCGCTCGGGCTACCGGCGCCCATACGCCGTCGCTTTACCGCCTCCTGAGAGCCCTCACCAGCCTTGGCTTGTTCGCGCAGCACCGCCCCAACTTCTTCTCTCTTGCTGAGGCCGGAGAATTTCTGCGGTCGGACCACCCCGAGGGTTTGCGCGACCTGATCCTCTGGAA
>CAYLSS010000538.1:0-4150 GCA_964385765.1 uncultured Solibacteraceae bacterium | reverse complement strand
GTTCGACTACGAAGGCTACCTCGCCCGCAAAAATATCTACTGGACGGTCAGCGTCAGCTCGCCGGAGGACCTGGAAGTGCTCCCCGGTCGATGTGGATCGACCTTCTGGGCCGTGATTCACGGCCTTCGCCAGGCGGCGCTCGGCCGCCTCGAGTCGCTCTTTCCGCATCAGCCGCGAAGACTGGCGATGCTCCGGGCCATTCTCCTCGGAGAATCTTCTCAGTTGGAAAACGTCTGGAAAGAAAGCTTCCAGCAAACCGGCACCTATCACACCCTCGTCATCTCCGGCCTTCATCTGACGGTGCTGGCCGCGTTCCTGCACCTCCTGTTGCGGCTGGCAGCAATTCCGCGAGGATGGAGGATCATCGTCACTCTGCTGGCGGCCTGGCTCTATGCGTTCGTTACCGGCTGCAACACGCCCGTGATCCGGGCGGCTGCCGGACTGACGCTGTTTCTTGCAGCCGCCTGGTTCTTCCGCAGCCGGCGGCTGCTCAATATCCTGGCCGCTATCGCCATCGTCTTTCTCGTGGCCGACCCCAGCCAGCTCTTCGACGCCAGCTTCCACCTCTCCTTCCTCGCTGTTGCGATGATCGGCGCATTCGCCATTCCGCTGCTCGAACGCGAACCGTTCTGCCATGCCCGAGCCACTCGCGGACTCGCCGATACCGACCGCGACCTGCATCTCCCGGCTCGCTCCGCCGGGCTGAGGATCGAGCTTCGCCTGCTCGCCGAAACGGCTTCCTGCTGGCTCGCCGTTCCCGTCCGGTGGATTCTCTGGGGCATCGAAGTTCTATCGCGGGCAGTCTCCTGGATCGTGGAATTGGCGGTCGTCTCGGGGCTGATACAGATCGGACTCGCCCTGCCCATGGCGGTCTATTTCCATCGGATCTCGTTTACCGGGCTGGTCGCGAATCCGCTTGTCGTTCCGCTCATGTCGCTGGCCGTTCCGTCGGGGTTTCTGGGAATCGTAACGGGCTGGCCGCTGCCAGCGGCAGTGGCGGGCTGGCTCGTGGATGCATCTCTTTGGATCGTGCTTCGAATGGCCGGCTGGGAGTCCTCCCTCCGCCTGCCCGCGCCGCCCGGCTGGTTGGGGGGGCTGTTCCTGCTGTCGCTCCTGCTCGGGGCTGTCTGCCTGCGCCGCGGCGGGAGGTGGAGCTTTGCCGCCCCGGTGATGCCCGGCGCGGCCCTGGCCGCCGTCCTCATCCATCCGTTTCCGCCCGACCTCCATCCAAACGCGCTCGAACTCACCGCGATCGATGTGGGCCAGGCCGAAAGCCTGTTCGTCTCGTTCCCCAATGGCGAAACCATGCTGGTTGACGGCGGAGGCATTCCCCATTTCGGCGGCCGCAAGCCCTCGCTCGATCCGGGTGAGGATGTGGTAGCTCCCTATCTGTGGAGCCGCTCGATCCGCCAGGTCGATGTCATCGTCTCCAGCCACGGTCACGAGGACCACACCGGTGGCCTGTTCGCCTTGATTGACAATTTTCACCCTCGCGAAGTCTGGACGAGCGCGGCGGCGTCGGATCCTCTCAGCGCCAGCCTGCGCGCCCACGCCGCCGAATCCGGTGCTGCCGTACGTTCGCTTGCTGCCGGCCGCCGCTTCTCATTCGGTCCCGCTTCGGTGCAGGTGCTGGCCCCAACGGCGCAAGACTCCCGGCCCTCCGCGGCCGACAACAATGACTCGTTGGTGCTCCGCCTCCGATTCGGACGGCATTCATTCCTGCTCACCGGAGATATCGAGACGTCCGTCGAAGCCGCGCTCGCTCCCTCGCTTGCGCCGGCCGATGTTTTGAAGGTGCCGCACCACGGCAGCCGGACCTCCAGCACTCCGCCGTTCCTGGCGGCTGTTCGACCGGCATTCGCCTTGATTTCTGCCGGATGGGCCAACCCGTTCCATTTCCCACACCACGAAGTCCTGGAACGTCTCGCCGCTCAGCGCGCGATGGTCCTCCAAACCAATGAGCTCGGACTAGTGACCGTTCGGTCAGATGGAACGCGGCTGACGGCGGACGCCTACCGCTGGAATGAAAGCGGAACAGGAATCGGCGTCTGGTTTCATTAACTCTCTCTCGAATGACTCCGGCAGCTCGGCTAGGCTTCATCCGGGCCGGATTCGAGCACCTCGCCAAAGGCGCGCTCCGCCGCCTCCGCCGCGGCTGGACCGGCGGCTTCGGCATCCACCAGAATCTGCCGGGCCTGCTCCATGAACTTCTTGGGCACCCGCACCACGAAACGCAGATTCGGATATTGCGGCGGGCTGACAAAAAAGGTCGGAATGCCGTTCGCCTCCAAGACATTCTTGACGCCGAGCGCTTCGACCTCGGCCGTGGCTCCCAGGACACTGAAGATCGTTACCAGATCCAGATCATGCGATGGATCGCCCTCCCGAGGCTCGATCTCCTGTGCGGACGCGACCAGTTCGTCCGCGCGGCTTGCCTCGGACTTGGGAACTCTGACCTCTCGGACGCCAAGCGGAACGCCTGGGGCATTGTCACTCAGAAGAACCGGTGAGAGTCCCTGCTCCGAGAGCAGGTCGCAGATGTCCTCGGCATCTTCCTGCGCTGTCGAATCCGCCGAGCGAAACACAGTCACCAGATCAGGTTCGCCATTCATATGAAGAGAATAGCACCTCCCTGCGATGAATCAGGCCGATCGAATGACCGCGCCGCGGCGGCCTCCGCTACAATAAGTCGGCGAGAGGAGAGTCAATGTCCGAAGATACCTCGAGAGCGCTATGGTTCCTGGCGGGAGGCGCGATCGGCGCAGCCGTAGCGCTACTCTATGCCCCGCAGCCAGGGGCTGAAACAAGGAAGCAGATTCTGGAGGAGGCCGGCAGAGGACGCGAGTCGCTGACCGGATCGGGCCACGAGGCCTTTGATCGCGGGCGGGAGTTCTTTGAGAAAGGCCGCCAGATTGCCGACGAGGCCGCCGACATATTCGAACGCGGCCGCAAGCTGGTGAGAGGGGAGGAGAAAGAATAGAATTCATGGCTACCGCAGTCACGCTCGGCTCCCTGCCAGAGTTCCGAAATGAGCCCTGGACCGATTTCTCACGTCCGGAGAACCGCCGGGCGATGGACGAGGCACTCGCGAAAGTGGGCTCCCTGCTCGGCCGGGAGTATCGCTTGCTGATCGACGGCGAATGGGTGGCCGGAGGCGCCACGTTCCAGTCGATCAACCCGTCCCGCCCCGAGCAGGTGGTTGGTATTTTGCAGAAAGCTTCACCCGAGCAGGCGGTCAAAGCGATCGAAAGCGCCCACGCCTATTTCTCCAGTTGGCGTCGAGTGCCCGCCGAAGAACGCGCGAGAATGCTGTTGCGCCTGGCGGGGATTCTCCGCGATCGCAAGTTTGAGTTCGATGCGTGGCAGGTTTACGAAGCCGGCAAGAGTTGGATCGAAGCCGACGCCGATGTCTCCGAGGCCATCGACTTTTGCGAATATTACGCCCGTGAAGCACTGAAGTACGCCTCCCCCGAGCCCGTTCCTCAACTCCCCGGCGAGCGCGACGAACTGCGGTACATCCCGCTCGGCGTCGGGCTGGTGATCCCCCCCTGGAACTTCCCGCTCGCAATCATGCTCGGCACAACCACCGCCGGGCTGGTGACCGGCAACACCGTGGTCTTGAAGCCGTCGAGCGACACGCCGGTCAACGCGGCCAAATTCGTGGAGGCTGCTCTCGAAGCCGGCTTCCCCGCCAGGGCCCTCACCTTCGTCACGGGTTCGGGAGCCGAGATTGGCGACCTCATGGTCGAGCATCCGAAAACTCGCTTCATCTCCTTCACCGGCTCGAAAGAGGTGGGACTGCGCATCAATCAGCTCGCCGCCACGCCGCGTCCCGGTCAAATCTGGATCAAGCGGGTGGTTGCCGAGATGGGCGGCAAGGACGCTATCGTCGTGGACTCGGACTGCGACCTCGACGCAGCCGTTCAGGGCGTGCTCACCTCGGCCTTCGGCTTTCAGGGGCAAAAGTGCTCGGCCTGTTCCCGCGCTATTGTCGACGCATCGGTCTACGACGAGTTCCTCGACAAGCTCCAGCAGAAGACAGAAGCCATCAGGGTGGGCCCCGTGGACGATCCGGACAACTACATGGGACCCGTCATCAATGCCAGGGCGCAGCGTTCGATTCTCGACTACATCGAGACCGGAAAGAAA
>CAYLSS010000537.1:0-4159 GCA_964385765.1 uncultured Solibacteraceae bacterium | reverse complement strand
ATCGACAACCGGCTGGCCGCGGTGACACCAATGACGGTACATTCTACTCCGTACCTTTGCGCAATTTCGCGAACCGAAGCCACGTCGCCCGTACTGAGAAGCACCCGTGACGGCGCCTCGCCGAACAACGCAAACTTGTTCCGCAGGTGTGTATCCAGCTCGATATCGGCGCTGACAGACGCGGGCCCAAAGGAAGACTCGGCCAGCGCCACGGCCAATCCGCCGCCGGAGAGGTCGTGGGCTGACTCGGCCAATCCAGCGACGACAATCTCCCGAATCGCCGCCTGTACCCGCTTCTCGCGATCCATGTCGAGCTGCGGCGGCAGGCCCCAAAGCTGGTTCAAGACCGCCTTGGCGTATTGCGTGCCGCCAAAGCGAATCTCGTCACAGGCGCCCAGTCCGCCCAGCAGAACCACCTCGCGGCCGGGATTCTGAAACTCAACCGGTGTTGGCTGGCGCGTTTTCATGAGGCCGACAATGCCGAGCACGGGCGAAGGATGCACCGGTTCGCCGAGCGTCTCGTTGTAGAGGCTGACATTGCCCCCGGTGACCGGCGTTTCGAAGAACTCGCAAGCCTCGGCCATTCCTTCGATCGACTCCACGAGTTGGGCCATGATTTCCGGCCGCTCCGGGTTCCCGAAATTGAGGTTGTTGGTGGCCGCCACCGGCTTTGCCCCCACGGTCGAGAGATTGCGGCAGCATTCAGCAACCATCAGCTTCGTGCCTTCGCGGGGATCGAGATAGCAGTAGCGTTCATTGCCGTCGAGCGACATGGCTACAGACGTTTCGGTTCCCTTGATGCGGACGATCGCTGCGTCCGCTCCCGGTCCCTGCGTCGTGTTGGTCCGCACCATGTAATCGTACTGCTCCCAGATCCAGCGCTTGGAGCAGAGATCGCCGGAGGAAAGCATGGTGATCAGATCGGCCTGCAAGTCGCTGCTTTCGAACAGGGGAGCCTCAAGCGGCGCCCGGCGGAAGGCGTCGACATCGTGGGGCCGGTCATAGAGCGGCGCCTCGTGCGCTAAAGCGCGATTGGGGATCTCGGCAACGATCTCGCCGTTCAGACGGACACGCAGCAGACCATCGCCGGTCACCGTCCCGATGGTGACGGCGTCCAAGCCCCATTTTCGGAAGACGGCGAAGACCTCGTCCTCGCGCCCCTTCTCCGCCACCAGCAGCATGCGCTCCTGGCTCTCCGACAGCATGATCTCGTAGGGCGTCATGCGCTTCTCGCGCTGTGGGACGTACTGAAGGTCGAAGTCAATACCGGTCCCGGCCCGGCTGCCCATCTCGCAGGTGGAGCACGTCAGCCCGGCGGCGCCCATGTCCTGAATGCCGACGATCGCTCCGGTTCGCCTCGCCTCCAGGCACGCCTCGAGCAGCAGCTTCTCGAGAAAGGGATCGCCTACCTGAACATTCGGCCGCTTCTGTTTCGATTCCTCGGTGAACTCGGCCGAGGCCATCGACGCGCCGTGGATACCGTCCTTGCCGGTTTTTGCGCCGACGTAGATCACTGGGTTGCCAATGCCCGACGCCTGTCCCAGGAATATCTCGTCGTGCTTGAAAACACCCAGGGCGAAGACGTTGACCAGTGGATTGCCGTTGTAGCAGGGGTCGAAGACTGTCTCGCCGCCGAGCGTCGGCACGCCGAAGCAGTTTCCGTAGTGCGCGATGCCGCTGACCACGCCTTCGAGGATGCTTCGGTTCCGGGCCCCGGCAGCCGCATCATCGAGCGGACCGAATCGCAGGGCATCCATCACGGCGATGGGACGCGCGCCCATGGTGAAGATGTCGCGCAGGATGCCGCCAACACCTGTGGCCGCCCCCTGGAACGGTTCAATGAAGCTCGGATGATTGTGAGATTCGATCTTGAAAGCGATCGCGTGGCCGTCTCCGATGTCGATCACTCCGGCGTTCTCGCCCGGTCCCTGCAGCACGCGCGGGCCATCGGTGGGCAACTTCTTCAGATGCAAGCGCGAGCTTTTGTAGGAGCAATGCTCGCTCCACATCACGCTGAAGATGCCCAACTCAGTGAGATTCGGCTCCCGGCCCAGCAGGGAGCCGATCTTGTCGTACTCCTCGGGCGTTAGCTGATGCGCCTCGACAATGTCGGCGGTGATCGTATTCATATACGTACGGCCATGGAACTCAGCATTGACTGAAAGATGACGATGCCGTCCGTGGACCCCATGAGCTCACTCGTGGCACGCTCGGGATGCGGCATCATGCCCATCACGTTGCGGTCGCGGTTGAGGATGCCGGCGATGGACCGAAGCGAGCCGTTGGCATTCTCCTCATAACGAAGCACGATGCGGTCCTCGGCCTCCAGTTCGTCAAGCGTACGGTCATCGGCGATGTAACATCCTTCGCCATGAGCAATCGGGAGCCGCAGGATCTGACCTTGCTCGGCTGACCGCGTGAAGGGTGAGTTCGTCGTCTCGACGCGGACCGGCAGTTCTCGGCAGATGAACTTCAACTGGCGGTTCCGCACTAACGCGCCAGGCAGGAGACCGGCCTCGACGAGAATCTGAAATCCGTTGCAGACACCCAGAACCAAGCCCCCATCCGCGACGAACCGTTTCACAGCTTCCATGACCCGCGAAAACTTGGCAATGGCGCCGCACCGAAGATAGTCACCATATGAAAACCCGCCAGGAAGGATGATGGCGTCAACATCGCCGAATTGCGGATCGTCATGCCAAAGGAATTCGGCCGGCTGCCCCAAATCAGCAGAAACCGAGTACCAGGCATCGTGGTCGCAATTGCTGCCAGGGAACAAGACGACACCGAATTTCATGAGCGGTAACTTCAGTGTAACAGAAGCGGACCCACAGTACGCCGCCCGCGTACCCAATCCGCGTCTTATTCCTAGCTTGCAGCTTTGGCGACGGCCGGAGCTTTGCCGGTTGCCTTGGAAGTCTTCGTTGACTTGGACGTTGTTTTGCGGGTTCGCGTCGATTTGCGGGCGCGCGGCTTCTTCTCCGGTGGCTCGCGGTCTAGTTTCTTGAGATGCGGGACCGCGATGGAGGAGACGAACTTCTTCTCCCCATGATCATCGAAACTGATGACTACATATTGCTCGTCGCACGTGAGGATGGTCCCCGCTCCGAATTTCGGGTGTTCGATCTGGGCATTCTCTGTGTAAGGTGCTTTGGCGGCCATTAGGGCTCTGGTCCTCCTCGTTCTTCTAAGTTTAACAAATTGCTCTCCTTAATGTCGAATGCGCTTCGGCTCTCCCCTGAAACGCTCCGTGGGACGGGCGCGTCGAACTTCGACATAGGATGATTGTGCCATGCTCCGATCGTTGATCCCCCTCCTGCTTCTGACCCTCCAAGTCGCTGCTGGCCAGACCCGAATGGACCGGTACGCACTGATTCTGGAAGAACCTCCAGTTGTCCACCGCGCGGCGAAGTCCAGCGCGGGCCCGGAAGCGCGTGCAGCTTCTGATGAGAGTCTCGGGCAAATCCGCGCTGCCCAGCGCCGTCTCATCGAAACCCTCGAGGGAAGCGATGTCACCGTCACCGGATCGAGCCAGCACCTGCTGAATGCCATATTCGTTGTCGCTGACCAGGCTGCTATCGAAGAACTGAAAGGTCTCCCCGGCATCCGGCGCACCGCGCGCCTGGGCGCCTACAAGCCGTCGCTGAATCGTGCAATCGACCTGGTTCGGGCGCCCCAGGGATGGAATGTCGTCGGCGGCATGGGCAACGCCGGCGCCGGAATCAGGATCGGCGTCATCGACACTGGCGTTGACTACACCCATCCGGCATTTCAGGATCCGTCACTTCAGGCCCCTCCGGGATTCCCCCGCTGCGTCGGTTCCGACTGCGACTTCACCAATAACAAGGTGATCGCGGCGAGAAGCTACGTCGACCTCCTGGTGCTGCCGGGATTTCCCGACATCTCGAGACCCGATGATCTGAGCCCACGCGATCGGGTGGGACATGGTACGGCTGTCGCGATGATCGCGGCCGGAGCCAACTCGAACGGGCCTTTGGCCACCGTGTCGGGAGTGGCGCCGAAGGCCTTCGTCGGCAACTACAAGGTCTTCGGATCGCCCGGCGTGAATGACGTGACATTCGGGGAGGTGATTATCCAGGCGCTCACCGACGCCGTCCTCGATGGCATGGATATTATCGTGCTGGCTCTGGAGGATACC
>CAYLSS010000536.1:0-4161 GCA_964385765.1 uncultured Solibacteraceae bacterium | reverse complement strand
GGAGCGGCGGCCGTGCCGGTCGACGGCCGGTTGACCCCCTTCGAAGTGCAGACGCTGGCGGAATCGGCCGCTCCGCGGATCGCCATCGTCGACGAGGAAACCGCCTCGGAGACCGGGGCGGCCGTGGGCCGGACAGCTCGGGTTCTGCTGACGACCGAGACCGTCGCCGAGGCCGGAAATGCGGCTTCGACAGAGAGCTGGCTCGATGACGAGGCGCTGATTCTGTTTACCTCGGGGTCGACCGGCAAGCCGAAGGGAGTGGTCCATACGCACCGGTCTCTGCGGGCCCGCTGGACCACGCTGCGGCAAAGCCTTGGCATCGAGCGCTATCGCAGCACGCTCTGCCTTCTGCCGACCCACTTCGGACACGGCCTCATCTGCAATTGCCTGTTTCCCTGGCTGCATGGACAGCGCCTGGTCGTTCTCCCGCCGTTTCGGCCGGACATTGTCAGCCGGCTCGGCCACTGGATCGATCAGCATGAAATTACTTTTCTCTCGTCGGTCCCGCCGGTGTGGCGGCTGGCTTTGAAGCTGGGGAAACGTCCGTCCAAGGGCACGCTCGAACGGGCCCACATTGGCTCGGCTCCACTTTCCAAACACATGTGGGACGGGGTCCGGGACTGGACCGGCACGCCCGAGGTATTCAATGCCTACGGCATTACCGAGACCGGCAGTTGGGTGGCGGGCACGACGGTCCGCGACTTTGCTCCGGCCGACGGCCTGATCGGCGTCGGCTGGGGAGCGATCATCAAGGTGCTGCGCCACAAAGACGCAACTCGCGCTCCCGTGATCGAAGACGAGTGCGCCGCGGGCGAGTCCGGCTACGTCTGGTTGAACACTCCGGCTCTGATGAAGGGCTATCTGAACCGTGATGACCTCACCCGGGAGGTGGTCAGTCATGGCTGGTTCATGACCGGCGACATCGGCTACCTGGACGAAGCCGGCCGTCTCTCCCTGAAAGGGCGCGAACGGGACGAGATCAACAAAGGCGGCATGAAGATCTTCCCGGCGGACATCGACGCCGTGGTGGAGCGATTCGCCAACGCCACCGATAGTTGCGCTTTCGCCCTCGACGATCCGCTCTATGGTCAGAACGTCGGTCTGGCGGTGGTCCTGAAAGACGGCAACCCGGAAACAGTCGTTCAGCTTCACCACTGGATGCAGCAGCACCTGGCGGAGCACAAGATGCCGATCCGCTGGTATCTGCTCGATGAGATTCCCCGCACCTCGCGCGGCAAGATCAACCGCGACACTGTCGCCCGCGCCTGCGCCGGCCGAACGCCGCTGGACCTGGCGGCTATCCTGTCAAAGCACCCCCGAGAATACCCATGACGCTGCCGGAGCATCGCGCACGACTCATCGAGTTCCTGAAAACGATCCAACGCCCCGATCGATCGATCCAAAGTGTCGACGACAACGCGAATCTCGTCGAACTGGGCCTGGCGGACTCACTCGCTGTCCTGCAGATCATCAGCTACCTCGAGGAGACCTACGGTTTCGAGTTCCCCGAACAAGGCATCGATACCGAGGAACTGAGCTCGATCCGGGGGATCCTGTCCGTGATTGACCGTCAGGCGAAGTGAACAGCGCTGATTGGTCCGCTCAGAGGGCTCATCGGTCAGGGGAGAGTTAGAATGGGGTCTATGGGGCAAAGTGCCGCGCGATTTCTTCTGGTCGGGCTTGCAGCGCTGGCCATCTGGGCGAAACCCGCCAACGTCAGGGGGGTGCTCGAAGTCGGGACCGACAGCCAACCGGTGATCGAGACAGCCGACGGACGGCGTCTGACTTTGACAGGCGACCCGGACACAATGAAAGTCCTCCGGGATGACCGGCTCAAGGGCAGAGACTTCGAGGTCCGGGGCCAGTTCGAGGGTCCGGCAAAATTCAAAGTCGGCCCGATTTACACCGATTCCATGTGGGTCTGGAAAGACGGGAAACGGCACCAGATCAGCTATTGGTGTGGGGTCTGTTCCATCCGCAACTACACGCCTGGGATTTGCGATTGCTGCCAGGACGAAACTGAACTCGACCTCCGGGAAGTGGATCCCCCGCAAAACTAGTAGTGCTCGTGGTCGCGCGGCGGGTTCGGATCGTTCCCTGGTGCGATCGTATCCTTGCTCCTGATCCGCCCGTCCTCTCCTTTTGTCGTCAGTTCGCCGCCGCCCTGGTTCGACAGCATGTCCTTGGCGGTGCGGATCGCATCCCTTTGCGTGCCGTGAAGGCTGGACGCTTTGCCGGCGTCGTTCCTCTTGTTCGCCCACTGACCGTCGTCGCGGCGGAATACCGTTCTGTCCTGTCCCTTGCTCATTGCACATCTCCTTTCCGGTGTACGCTGTGTGCGCTACTTTCTTTCGCTGTACCGCTTGATGTATGCAGTCAATTCCTTGCGCGGCAGCCGCGTGGAATCATCCGCCTCAAGAGTTTTCAGAGCGGCCCGGAGCGCCTTCGCGTCTGCGAGGCCGCTATCATAGATCTCGTCAACAATCCAAAGCACGCCGTGTACTTCAATGCTGTGCTCTTCCGCGAGGGCGCGCAGCGCGCCATCGCCCGTCACCAAGATGCACCCGTCATGGCTTTCCGCGAGCACGAACGCGAAACCATCATGGATTGAGAGCTTCGGGGCCTCAATCAGGACTTCGCGCGCCCGCAAGACGCTTTCGCCGGGAAGATCGATCACCTTCAGCCCGGCCTTTAACATTGCCCGCTTCTGCGCGCCCGTGAACTTCAAGAGTTCGTCTTCAAAGAGCGTGTTGGGAATGAGGGTCTCGTAGGGCAGTCCGAGGAATGCCTCAAGCAAGTCCGCCTTCCTCAGATCGATAAGGCAGCTGCTGTCACTAACGATGATCCTCATCCGATCCCTGCGGCCCTTTCAAACCGGTTTCCACGTCAGGCACAGGGAGCCGCAACAGCTCGGCAGCCTTCGGCAATGAGATCAACCCCTCAGCCAGCGCCCGGTAGCACAACCGCTCGAAGCGCCGCGCGCGTTCGCGCTGTCCGCGGATCTCTTCGGGTTCAAGCTCCTCAGGCTCGCGGGTCCGCCAGCCGCGCGCTATCGTCTGGAACGCGTAGGTCAACGTCGAATGGCTGATAACGTCCAGTTGCCTAAGGCGCATGAGCAGCGCCGCACCGCTCACGCGATAGAGCCGCTTGAGATCGATGATCTCCTTGTAGCCGAAGGCATTGCGCCTCTTTCCCACCTCGCGGAGCAAATGCTCCGGCGTCATCAGGAATGCCCCTGCGAACAGAGTCGCCGCCCGCTCCTCGTCCTTGTCCGAAAGGCTGTCGGTGCCGATAAGACGGTGCGCCAGTTCGTGCGCAAGGGTGAGACGCCGACGCTCCAGCGAAAAGCTGTTGTTCACGACGATCACCGGCAAGTCCGGCTCGCCGGCCCCACGCTTGACAAGGCACGTAAAACCCGACACGCGATCGGGCAGACGCACGGTCAAAACTTTCAGGCCCTTTCCCTCCAGCAACTCGGTCATGTTCGGGATGGGATTGAGGCCGAGTTTCCAGACGCGCCGAACTTCGGCGGCAAGCTCCTCCTCCTCGGCGGGGGACTCCAGCCGCCTTGGTTTCGAAACCGGGCTCTGCCACTCGGCGCTGTCAAGGGAAAGGATCGTCTCGATCTGCAGGTACCGCTCGATCCATTCGAGGACTTCCGTTTCCACGTGCCCCCGGTCCTTCGCGCTCGTATTCGCCTTGGTCCGGAACTCGACTTCGTCCAGGTTGATCCCTTGCGTATCCATCAGGTAGCCGACGGAAACCCCAAGCGTATTAGCAAGCGCCATCAGCACGCCTGAGCTGGGGATGTCCTCGTCGCGTTCATATTTGCCAATCGCCTGCGCGGTCACCCGCCCGTTCATGGCATCGGAAAGGCCGCGCAGCGACAGGCCTGATTTCCGTCTCGCCAGTCTTATGCGGTCTGCTATCATCGGAGCACCATAGGTTTACAATTTGACAAATCCTATATGTATTGTAAACTGGAGTCAGGAATCCATCAAGGGCTAATTTTGTGAGGAGTTTCACTTTGGTGAAATAGAGATGTTCGCGGTCTCCCGCCAACGGCTCAGCATGGAAGCCAACCCGATTGACGTTCGCCGCGCGGCCGATGCCTCGTCGGCATGGACCGGCTGACGCGCGAACACCGCAACGTCCTCCTCA
>CAYLSS010000535.1:2944-4165 GCA_964385765.1 uncultured Solibacteraceae bacterium | reverse complement strand
CAGTAGGCGGCCTTGTAGTTTGCACCGTAGGAGAGACTCTGCCACATCGACACCGTCTCCGGGTCCGAAACCCGGCGGCGGTATTCATTGCGAGTCCTGCTGCCAGCAACGTTCTCCACCCAGTCGGTGAAGCCCCCCATGAATTCGCGGTAGTTGTGCGTGTAGCACGCGGAGAAGTTGAAGCGTCCCTCCGGCGAAATCGCGCCGGTCGGGCAGGCGGCCACGCAGAGCTTGCAGGTCAGGCAAGGATTGTAGTCGAGTGGCTGTGAATATTCGCCCACCTCCGCGTCCACGAAGACTGTCCCCAGCAGGATGAAGCTGCCAAAACGCGGGTGAATGACATTGCGATGGATGCCCATGCGACCAAGCCCCGCGGCAACGGCCACAGGTTTGTGTGAGACGGTCCAGATACGTCCCGGGAAGCGAGACATCTCCATCGGAAAGCCCATCGGTGCGTTCATTGCCCGGATCCCGCGCGCCTCCAATTCCCGAACGATTCTGTGGGCGGCGTCGTTCACCGCGTCGCCGACATGATGGAACTCGGTATTGGCAATCGAGCGCTGCGGGCTGCGGATGTTCTCCCGATTCATCCGGCACACCAGGCTGATGAGCATGCGCGCCCGAGGAAATACCTGGCGGATATGCTGCTCTTCGTCGCCGAGTTCCGGGCGGTTAATCTCGACGAAGCCGACGTCGTCAGCTCCGGCATCGAGGCACAGTTTGCGGAGCTCAGTCGCCCGCTGCGTCGTCGTTTTATTCATCGTCTGACTCATGTATTCCCCTCACTGCCGCTTTGGTGATAATGTCGGCGACCTGCAGAAGGTCGGACCAGGGAAGCTCGTCGAGTGAACGTTCGAGCCGGCTTTGCGCCCGTTTCCATGCGGGCTCGGCCACCTTGAGCCGGCGTCTTCCGGCACTCGTCAGTTGCCAATATCGCTCGCGCCTGTCCCTGCCCGGCTCACTCGTGATTAGACCGTCCCGCTCCAGGAGCTTCAGCGTCCGCGTCAGAGTGGTGACGTCGAGTGCAAGCACCTCGCCGAAGTCTCGCTGGCGCACTCTCTCCCTGCGATCGAGGACCTGCAGGATCGTGAACTGTGTGGGTCGCACGCCGGCGGCCCGCAGTTCGCGATCGTAGAGCTGGGTCACGGCCCGAGCAGCGCGCCGCAGGGCGGCACACGCACAGGGCAGCGGCGCCGCCTGGGACACCGAGTTGTGGTCGCC
>CAYLSS010000535.1:0-2934 GCA_964385765.1 uncultured Solibacteraceae bacterium | reverse complement strand
GGGAGAGCCTTTTCCGCCGACATCACAATTATATGTATATACATCTTTCTGGCGGCCAGTCAAGGGCCTATTGCCAAAAAGATCTCCCCGAAGGGCTCCACTGACCGCGACGGCCGGTCGTCTGCTTTCTGTATCCTGTTCATTTCAGGTCTGTTAGATCCGAAAATGGGTTCGTTTCGTAATTCGCTGTAAACCCAATTTCGGCTCGCCCTTTCCTGAAGCACCGGCCACATGCATTCCACGCCCCTGGGCGCAGAATGGGTTCGTTTGGTAGTAAATCGATCTGCAAAGCCATTTCGCCACTGTCGGCCGGCGAGCCCCTCCGGCGAAGCTGGCCAGCTTTCGTCAGCAAGGGTAGCAGGCGAGGTCAGGGCGTGAAGCGAGGACCGGTCGTAAGTGATTGAACGGGCAACCGGAAGAATTCTTCGACACGGGTGACTTGCTGTTTTGTGACCCGAATTGAAACGCGAGCTTCAGAGGCCTAAGCGGTTCATGCCACTGATCTTAATGGCTGAATGGCGACGGGGGAAGCTTGTTTGGGCCCCGCGACGCCATCGCTTGAAATCTGCCCTCGGTATCGTATTCGACCAGAGCCAGCGAGGCCAGGCCGCCTATGAGGCGGTTGACGCTGATTCCCTTTGCCCGGGACAGATTGCGGAGTCTCGTCGTGGGACTCCGGGCTTCTAGCGATATTCCAGCCCCAGCAAGCCATCGGTGAAGACCCAGGTCGTGAATCCGGTGTCCAGGCCGGGCGCCTGGAACCGGTCCACCCGGTTATCCACCCCGACCTGCAGTGTCCCGTCGGGAATCTGGCCGAGAATCGGCGCCGGTCGCGTTCCGCTTGGCGGCAACGCCGCCAGCACGTAGGGCGGGACCGTGAACTCGCCGGCGGTCAACGGTGCGTCACAAACGAAACTGGCTCCGATCAGGCTGCCGGCGCGATTCGTTCCCATCGAGACCCCGAAAACCAACACCCGGTCGGCCGGATCACCGCCCTGCCAGCGCACGGTAAGGTCTTCCGCTCGGTCGACAAACGCGATCTCGTCCCGATTGGTCCACTCCGTCAACGTGGAAACCGTTGTGGAGGCTTCGAACTCACCGACGTCCGGCCCCCCCTGCCCGCGGAAGCGGTAAGAGCCGGGCAGTAACGATGGAACACCGCCGATCGCCAGATCCGCGATGTCCTCGACGTATGCGTCGTCGAACTTCGCAAGGACACGTGAATCATCCGGGGTGTCATATGGGATCTCGACTCCGGCGTCGAGGGGCGCGAACGGCGCAATCACGCCCTGGGTCGCTGGATTCTCGCTCACCATCCGCACGAGGCAGGTACCATCACCCGAGCTCATGAACGAAGGATTCAGCAAGAAGTCCGGTCCTCCAAAGGCGCGGAACGTCGCCGAGGCCTGTTCCTCGAGAACCGATTCGCCCTGGATCGCCCAGTCAATGCGACTCACGTCGATCCGGCCGAATCGGAAGTCGTTATCGCTGGCAATCGCCTCGGTCTCGTCCGCCGAGAACGAGTCCGGGTCGCCGCAGAATTGGCCCTCGCCAATCGACAGCATCGCGTAGTTGCTG
Source organism: uncultured Solibacteraceae bacterium (assembly GCA_964385765.1). Classification (GTDB taxonomy): domain Bacteria; phylum Acidobacteriota; class Terriglobia; order Bryobacterales; family Bryobacteraceae; genus CAWELS01. The sequence goes on along the minus strand of CAYLSS010000535.1, from coordinate 1,356 downwards.
GGGATTCCGTCGAGTACCACGGTGAGTGGGATATAGCAGCCCTCCGCCACGCCGTCAGGAACAGCGAAGACAATCTGGTCGACGCCCGCGCAGCAACCTGAGCGCCCGGCGTACAGAATGTTGGTGACAAGCACGTCTCCCACATAGACCTGCAGATCCCGCCCCAGATCCTGCGGCAGCGGACCGGCAGTCTCGTCGCCTTGCACCGGCCCGAGCCCCACCCCCCAGAGCGTGCCGACGCTTCCCGGAGCGATCGGCCGGGTTGGGCCGTTGATCGGTTGATCGTTCTGGCTGACGAAGTTCTGAAAGGTCGCCAGGCCGTTGCCCCGCTGGTTCCGGGTCAAGATCCCGAAAGTGCGATTCACCACCGTGATCGGCGCGACGAAGGTCGAGTTCGCGAACGTCAGACGAATCTGGCCGTTTCCGGCCGGCACATCCGAAGGCAGCAGCGCCGCCACCTGTCCCGGCGTTGTGAAGACCATTGGGCAGTCCCGGACCACGCCGCCCACTTCAACCTCGATCGAGGCGTCGCCCAGCTCGAACGGCAATGGAAACGCCGCCTGTGCTAAGCCCTCCGCTGCCAAACCCTGTCCGAAGACGGTAAATAACGACCCGCGGGCGATGTTCGCGTTCGGCAGCCCCTGCGGTGCGAAGCTGGCGATGTTCACCACGCCGCCAGGGCTGATCTGAGCAAACAGCGGGCCGGACAGCAGAACGAGGAGGAAGAGAGTTGCGGACCTGAGCATGGTCCCTTATCGTAGAACATCTCAGCGTCGCGGCTTCGAGGTGCACTGTTCACGGTGTTGTGGCGCGGCCGCGCCGCTCCGGCGATCGGGGGGAGAATCGAAAAGGTGACAGCAACTGCGCGGTTTTTGTCCCTTTTTTTGCCGCTCGACGCCGGAGCTCCCGGCGCAGACCCTCATCCCATGTGACCCCGACGGCCGAACTACCTGAAAGTTCTGATCATATGCAGGGGTCTAAGTCTCCTTGCCGGAAGTAGTGACATTTCTGCACGAATAAGTAACTAATGAACTAAAGAAACAACACACACATATTGTCAACCCAATCAACCCAATTCGCAGCCTTGCAGTCTGCGCAGTCACGTGATAGAGTTCTCGCTGCCAATGGGATTGCCTTGGAGAGACCAATGCCGACGACCATTATTGTGACAGTGGGGATGAATCCGCTTCCGATCGTGGTGGCCGTTTATCGGTTGTGGCGCTACTTCCTTGACAAAGAGCAGCACGCACCCAATATAGCGGCTATTGTTTCCACCACTTCTGAGTCGGAGGCGCAGCGCATCAGGAAGCGGTTGGAGGCCCGATTGGAAGGAGCAAGCATATCTTGGGTTACTGT
>CAYLSS010000534.1:0-4166 GCA_964385765.1 uncultured Solibacteraceae bacterium | reverse complement strand
CCTCTTCTACAAGCACGGAGGCGGCGGCGGACTGGGCGACGACGTCCGGGAGGACGAATACGGAGAATGTCTGGACCCGGCATCGATGGTTCGGCAGTGCCGGCAGTTTGTCGAGAAGTACGGCTTCCACGAGATTAAGCTGAAGGGCGGCGTGCTGGAGCCGGAGCTCGAGATCGAGACGATCCGCCGGCTGCGGACCGAATTCGGCCCGGATTTTCCACTGCGCATTGATCCGAACTGCGCCTGGTCGGTGGAGACGTCGGTTCATGTCGGACTGTCCTCGCGTGAGGAGCTTGCGGGGGGCGGTTATCTCGAAGATCCCGCGGCCGGTCTGGACGGGATGGCGGAGGTCCGGCGGCGGCTGCTCGAAGCCGGCATCGATACGCCACAGGCGAGCAACGTCGCGGTGACCTGCTTTGCCCACATACCGGAGGCGAAGCGGCTTGACGCGGTGCAAATCGTGCTGTCCGATCCGCACTATTGGGGCGGCGTCCGCAAGCTGCAGCAGTTGTCGCATTTCTGCGACGTCCTTGGGATGGGGCTCTCGATGCATTCGAACAATCATCTGGGAATCAGCCTGATGACGATGGCCCATGCGGCCGCGGCCGCTCCGATGCTGACCCACGCCTGCGACACGCACTATCCCTGGCAGACTGCTCAGGACGAGGTGGTCGCCGGTGGGCGGATCCCATTCGATGAAGGTTGCGTGAAAATCCCCGATAAGCCCGGACTGGGCGTGGAGCTGGATCGGGACCAACTGGCCCGGCTCGGCGAACGCTACGACAAGCTCCCTTACCGCAAACGCGACGATGAGGCCGAGATGCGGAAGCACGTGGATCCGAACTGGAAGCGCGTCCTGCCCCGCTGGTGACCCGATGTTCGGCTTTTCCTAATCGGAGCGGGCCGGGGAACAGCACACGTTTCTGGCGGTATCCCTTTCACAACCATCGCTGTCCCCCCGCCGAGACCGCCCGACTGCTCAGACGTTCAGAGAGGCCTGGCTTCAGCAAAAGAACTTACACTGCGAGGATAAAGGACTTGTTCTCAATTGGTCGGGGCGGCAGCATTTGAACCTGCGGCCCCCTGCGCCCAAGGCGCGGGCACGCCTGTTTCTTCGGCGCATATAACGCTTTCTTCATCAATAATTTGCGACCATATCATCTACAGCCACCGAAGTTTACTGTAGTCGAAATTGTAGCTGTCGCAAATCTCAAGATTCAACAGTCAAGGCTCTTTATCGTACCAAGACAGGCCAAAGCACAAGCCAGTCGGATTGCCCGAGATCAGCTTCCGCGTTGAGCTTCTCGCTTCCACAGCATCCCCGTGCGCCTCTGTTGTTCTTCCGGTGAGATAAGCTAATACTCCATGCAGAACGTGAATCTCGTTCCCTTAAGGCTCCCGAACGGTGTTGTCATCAAGATGGAGGCGCGTACCTCAGGTGAGACGGATGTCGGAGCGCTTAAAGCTCTAGTGGAGCCCATCGACCCAGATGTGATTGGGGATGCAATCTGTGGCATCGCCGAACTGGTGAAGGACGCGATCAGCAAGGTCAAACCGCAGAAGGTCACGGCGGAATTCAGCATCGAATTGGGCTGTGAGGCCGGGAAGTTGACTTCGCTGATTGTTGGCGGGTCGTCCAAGGGTGGCCTCAAGATCGGGCTGGAGTGGGGTGGAATAGGAGGCGGTACAGCGCAAGTGGATGAACGCCGAAGACCTTGAGAAGTGCTCAGTTCGAATCTTGAGTCAAGATTTGTTGCTGGGAAGCGGCTTTTTCGTGGGGCCCGGTCTCGTCGCTAGTTGTGCGCACGTAGTGGAAGATAAATCCACTGTTGCAGTCGATCATGCTGGCACATCCTATCAGGGTACAATCATTCGGCGTGAGGTCGGCAGCAGTCTAGATACAGGAACCCTATTCCCAGACATCGCACTGATCCAGGTAGCTAGCACCAGCGGAACCGCGCCGGAACTCCAAGAGGATTGTGAGCCCGGCGATCACCTCTATTCTTGGGGTTTTCCCTATACGGCATCGGCGGGAAGTTCGATCCAGGGTGTCTGCGAGGGCCCGCATCACTTCGGCGCAGGGCTAAACCTCCGCCTTATCAAGTTTCGCGCGACCAACTTAATTCCGGGCTTCAGCGGGGCACCCGTTCTTAACCTCCGCACCGGTAACGTGTGTGGGATGCTGAAGCGATCTCGGGACTTGCTGAGGCCGTGGGGTGGATACGCGATACGCGCGGCGGTGTTGTTGTCACTCCCTGAAGTCGGGTATGTACAGCGGAGACTCGAGACCCCACTCCGCGCTGGGTTTCGCGAATACCTTCAACGCTTGTACCGAGACTGCTCGAAACTCCCCGCTTACCTTTCCGCAAAGGTCTCTGGGTTTGATGAGATCAGGCAACGGGTGAAGATCAGGGTCGGCCAATCTGCTGTTTCTCCGCGGCTCACAACCTTGGAACCCCCAGATGAAGGGGGCCCTCAGGTGAGCTACGATCCCCACCGTGCGAGGCCAGAAGGACTTCCTTCGACCTCAAGCCACGTCTCTCCGGAATCGTCAAAAAACCAGGTTGAACTCTTGGACTGGGAGTTGGCGCGGCACGAAAGCCGGTTTGAGCAGTTAATTGTTCTCGGCGACCCCGGCTTTGGAAAGAGTTGGCTCCTCCGATACGACGCTCGCAGATGTGCGACCGAGTGCATTCAGGCGATCAAAGAGCAACACCCCGATGAACTGACTGTGCCAGTACTGGTAAAGGCTCAGGATCTAGCACGTCATGCCGCAAGTACCCCTGCACTTTTAGACACTCTGGACCTTGCGTTGCGTAGCGAGGGCGTAGCGACAATAGTCCGACGTTTTCTTCGGCGGCAGATCGTTGCAGGTCAAGCTGTCATATATATCGATGCGTGGGACGAGGTAGCAGAGGAACTCCGCGGCAAGCTTCACAGGCAAATCAACGTCTGGTCTCGGAACTATGACGGGAAAGTCATCTTGACGTCCAGACCTGCCGGGCTCTCAAGTTCTCCGCTGGAGGACGCCGCTGTAGTTGAGCTCGTGGCCTTTGAGCGTAAGGAAACGCAGCTCTTCGTCCACCGCTGGTTCGAGGACACAAGAGCGGATAGGTTTGTCGCGGAAGTCGATGCGAGACCCCCTATAGCTGGCCTTGCGCGCGTGCCCCTGCTCTTGTCCCTGCTGTGTCGCGTCTTCGAAGAAGATGAATCGCGGTTTCCAGATCGACGGACGGAACTCTACTCCCGCGTCCTCTACGGCTTGCTCAAGACTTGGAACCGAGAAGACAAAAAATCCGAGGTCACGGATCTGGACGTTGAGGTACTTTTAGATCAAGCAAGCGAATGCGCCTTTGCGGTGTATCCGGCAAGCCAGTTCACGCAGGTTTCGTTTGCGAAGCCGCTTGGCGCGAAAGCCGACCGTGTTCTTAAGGCGATGCTTAAGTACGGCATCCTGAGCCCGGCTGGATCGAGTAGTGATTCGTCCCTTGTTTTTCTCCACAGGACCTTTCATGAGTACCTTGCGGCGAGGTATTTGGCTCGACAAGGATGGAACCCGGAGGCTGTAGAAAGGTGGTCATGGGACTCCTTGTGGAGGCCAGTGCTCGTACTCTTGGCAGGTCAATTGGAGCAGCCTGATCCATTGATCCGTCTGCTTGAGAATCGATGGCGTGATGATTTATTTCGACCCCGCCTAGCGTTGGCGATCCTGTGTTTGCGTGAAATTCCAGTCTCCCGACGGAATGGCCGAACGGTCGATCGGATGACACGGCAAGCGGTCAACCTCTGGTTGCGGTACCGGAGAACGTACACCACGGCTGCTCTCGTGGACATCAATGCCGCGCTTGGACCGATGACTGAACTCGCGGGCAAATACCTAGATCGGCCTCTGATGGTGGCAGTCTCAGAAGCAAAATGGAGTCGTTTCCTGGATCTGCTGGCTGCTCTCGCTCCAGCCATCCTGCCACCTGTTGTCGTGGACCGGCTGCTTGAGGGGATCACGAACTCAGAGCATGCTTATTGCCGGCTATGGCCTGCTGTCGAGATGGTTGGGGATCTGGGTGCATCAGCCGCAACACCTGAGGTTGTGAATCGCTTGTCGGAGGTGTTGCGTTATCCGGATTGGAACACCCAGGGGCTTGCCGCAGAAACCTTGGGAAGACTGG
>CAYLSS010000533.1:0-4166 GCA_964385765.1 uncultured Solibacteraceae bacterium | reverse complement strand
CGCCGATGTCGCTCGAATTCAGCACGCGGGGCGCGGTGATCGAAGGCGAGGTGGCCGTGACGTCGACCAAGGTCGCCCTCGGCGCCACGGTGGCGCTGCTCCCCAATCCGGCGCGCGGCAATGTGCAGTACTACAAGATCACCACGACCGACGCATATGGCATCTACCGTTTTCGTGGGGTTGCCCCGGGGCGCTACACGCTGGCCGCGTGGTGGGACGATCCGCCGTGCGAGATCTACAACGTCGAGACACTCGAGGCGTGCCGCGAGCGCGGAGAGTCGGTCGAGGTACGGGCCGGCGATTCGAAGTTCGTCAACCTCAAACTGCTCCAGTAATCGCGTCAATCCACCCGGCGCGCCACGTAGTAAACTTAGGCTTGGACCTTATGCTGCGGTCCCTCCGCACGTTTGTCCTGTTAGTGCTGGCGGCCGCCACCGTGAGCGCCTTCGATTTCTCCGTGCTGAAGCCGCAGGGACACGTGTCCGATTTCAGCGGCTCGCTCGATCCCCATACCAAGGCGGTGCTGGAGCGCTACTGCGAAGGCGTCAAGGAAGCAACCGGCGCGGAGATCGCCCTGGTTACGATCGACACCCTGCACGGGGAACCGATCGAGGATGTGGCCGACCTGCTGTACCGCAAGTGGGGTATCGGCCCAGGGGAAACGGACGAGGGTTTACTGCTGCTGCTGGCTATCGGGGACCGGCAGAGCCGGCTCGAAGTGGGCTACGGACTGGAGCCTTACATTCCGGACGGGTATGCCGGCAGTCTGCTCCGCGAAATGCGGCCGGAGTTGAGGGCGGGCGACTACGGGCGGGCTTTGTCGATCGCCGTCCAAGCGCTTGGCAGCCGGATTGCCGCGGCGAAAGGTGTGGCGATCGAGGCCGGCGCGCCCCGGGTTCGGCCTTCGGCGCAGCGGCGGGAACCGGGATGGCCGGTCGGCGGGCTGGCGCTGCTCATCCTGCTGGCCGCCGGCATGATGCTGTCCGGCGCCGCCCGCCGCCGTTTGGGCGGTCCCTTCGGCTTCTCGACGGCCGGCTACCCGGGCCGTTTCCGGATTTATCCACTCGTGTTGCCTGGCGGCTCGTCGGGAGCATTCGGCGGGTACGATTCATCGGATTCGTTCGGCGGTTTTGGAGGGGGCGACTCCGGCGGTGGAGGCGCATCGAGCAAGTGGTAGGGGAGATCCCGATGAAGGCGTTGGACAAGCTGCTCGACGAACTCACCACCAGGCTGCGGAAGACATATGGCGCCGACCTGGTCTCGGTGATCCTGTACGGTTCGGCGGCCGACGGCGACTATGTCAAGCGATTCTCCGACATCAACGTGCTCTGTGTGCTCCGCCGCGTGACACCCTCCGAACTCGGAGCGGCGGAGCCCATTTTCCATTGGTGGAGAGAAAAGGACAATCCGGCGCCGCTGCTGCTTTCCGTGGAAGAAGTCCGAAATTCCACCGACTGTTTCCCCATCGAGTTTCATGACATCAAGGAACGGCGGCGCATCCTCCATGGCGACGACATCGTCACCGATCTTGAAATCGACGACTCGTTCTATCGCGCGCAGGTGGAGTACCAGCTTCGCGCCAAGCTGCTGCGCCTGAGGCAGAAGGGCGCGGGTGTCATGCATGACAAGGACTTGCTCCTTCGCCTGCTCGCCGAATCGGTTTCGACTTTCTGCGTGCTGATCCGCCATGCGCTTCGCCTGCACGGGGTTGAAGCGGCGTTCGCCAAACGTGAGATCATGGAGCAGGCCCGCGAACAATTCTCGATCAGTCCGGCGCCCTTTCTGTCTCTGCTCGATGTTCGGGAAGAGAGGATCAAAGCCAGATCACTTGACCCGGCAGGAGTGTACCGGGATTATCTCGAACAGATCGAGGCGGTCGTCAAGGTTGTCGACAGGCTCGAGAAATGAGCGCAGCTCTCGACGAGTCCTGCGAGAAACCAGACCCCTATGAAAACTGTCGCTCTACTTGTTGCCGCTATAGTCTTTCTCGGTCTCCTGGGGACCGGAGCGCACTTGGCGGGAATCCGCAATGAACTGGTTGCCGAAAGGGAAGCGATTCGGGCCACGTGGTCTCAGGTGGACGTGGTGCTCGAACGGCGCGCCGATCTGATTCCGAACCTGGTGGCTACGGTGAAGGGTTTTGCACAACAGGAGCAGGCGGTGATAGACTCCGTAACCCAGGCCCGTGCCGCGATGATCGGAGCGCGGACGCCGGAGGAGCGCATACAGGCCAACCTGGCGCTCGATGCCGCTCTCGGGCGGCTGTTGGTGGTGGTGGAGAACTACCCCGAACTGCGGTCGAGCGAAAACTTCCTCCGCTTACAGGATGAGTTGGCGGGCACCGAGAACCGGATTGCCGTGGAACGCCGGAAGTACAATGAAGCGGTTCAGCGCTACAACACCAAGATCGCGCTGTTCCCTGATAATGTCGCGGCGGCCCTGTTCGGCTTCGAGCGTGAAGATGCGTATTTTCAGACCGCGCCCGCTGCCCGCGAGGCGCCGCGAGTAGAGTTTTGAGTATCCTTTTTTAGGGAGTCCGATCCGCGGGCCGGCGCTGTCAGTCCGGCTGAACCGGCAGCGCAAGTACAATAGAGCGGTACAGCACTGTAAGATCGGGATCCACGGGTCTGCAGGCGCCTTCACATCGGAGGCGATCACCAAGGACAGGCGAATATCATGAGCACTGAGACGTTTCGGAATTACATCGATGGAGAATGGGCGAGCGGCGATCTCTTCGAGAACCGCAATCCCGCCGACACGGATGAAGTCGTGGGACTTTTCGTCAACGGGACGGCGAAGGATGTGGAGCGGGCGGCCGCGGCCGCCGAAGCGGCGTTCCCTGAATGGTCGTCGATGAACGCTCCGGCGCGCGGCAAGATTCTGTTCAAGGTCGCCGACATCCTCGAGAGCCGGGTGGACCAGCTTGCCGAGGAAATGACGCGGGAAGAAGGCAAGACGCTGCCGGAAGCCAAGGGCGAGACGATGCGCTCGATCAACATCTTCCGCTACTACGGCAGCGAAGGTTCCCGCCTGCCGGGCTTCCAGGTGCCGAGTGAGCGCCCCCGGGTGCACATGTTCGCACTTCGGAAGGCGATCGGCGTGGTGGGCCTGATCACTCCGTGGAACTTTCCCAGCGCCATTCCGGCCTGGAAACTGGCGCCGGCGCTCATCTGCGGCAACACCGTGGTCATGAAGCCGGCCTCGCTCGCGCCGCTGTCGTCCTGGCGCATCATTGAGGCGTGCCACGAAGCGGGAATGCCCAAAGGTGTCGTCAACTACGTCTCGGGTCCCGGGAGCACGGTCGGCCAGTCCCTGGTGGAGGCGGGTCCCTTGAAGGCGATTTCGTTTACCGGCTCCTGCGAGGTGGGCAATCACCTCCATGGTGAGGCTTCGAAGCGGCGGCTGCGCATCCAGCTCGAGATGGGAGGCAAGAACCCGACCATCGTGCTGGCCGACTGCGACCTTGAGGCCACGGTGGCCAACGTAGTCAACGCCGCCTACTTCTCGACCGGACAGAAGTGTACCGCCACGAGCCGCTGCATTGTCGAGGAGCCGATCTATGAGAAATTCATCGAAGCGCTGGCCGAGGCGACGGCGAAGCTGAAGGTCGGCAACGGGCTCGAATCCGGCGTGCAGATCGGACCGGCCATCGACCAGAAACAGCTCGAGACCGACCTGCGCTACATCGAGATCGGCCGCCAGGAAGCGGGAAATCCGGTGGTCGGGGGCAATCGCCTCACGGGCCCTGGCTACGACAAGGGCTACTTCATCGAGCCGACCTTCTTCCGCGACGTGACCTCCGATATGACGATCGCTCAAGAGGAGATATTCGGTCCTGTCCTCTCCGTGATAAAAGCGACGGACTTCGACCACGCCATGAAACTCGCCAACGAAGTGCCATTCGGGCTTTCGGCGTCGATTCAGACCACGAATCTCAGCCGCACTTTCGACTTCATCTATGGCATGGAAGCGGGGCTGCTCACGGTCAATCTGCCGAGTGCCGGAGTGGAGTACCAGCTTCCATTCGGCGGAACCAAGGATTCGAGCTTCGGCCCGAAGGAACAAGGTCCGGCGGCGCTCGATTTTTACAGCGACTACAAGACGGTCTATTTGAAGTACTGAACAAAAGCGGGCGTGAACGCGAGCAGTCGGCCAGCCCAGACGGG
>CAYLSS010000532.1:0-4174 GCA_964385765.1 uncultured Solibacteraceae bacterium | reverse complement strand
CACCAGATCGAGAATGCTTTGCATCCGTTCGCTCTTCCCGACGATGTTCGGGAAGCTGTAACGCTGCTTGAGCGCCCGCTTCAGTTCTACGTTTTCGCGCTCCAGGCGGCCGCTGGCGATCACCCGCTCGATTTCGATGAGGAGTTTGTCATTGTCCCACGGCTTGGTGAAGTAGTCGTTGGCGCCGATCTTCAGGGCGGCCACCGCGTTCTCCACTGACCCATAGGCCGTAATCATGAAGATGGGGGTGTCCTTGTCTGTCGCGCGGACGTCCCCGAGCACATCCATGCCGGAACGGTCCGGCATCATCAGGTCGAGCAGAACCAGGTCGTAGGAATTGGCCGACAGCCGGCTCAGACCCTGGTTGCCGCCGTCGGCCGTATCCACCTGGTACCCTTCCGATGACAGCAGCAGCTCCAGGCTCTCGCGAATGTCCGCTTCGTCGTCAATGACGAGGATCTTTCCCTTGGGGCTTGGAATGGTCTCCTCCCGTGGCCGGACGCGCTAGACCGTCACCGGCTTCCGGACCATCGGGAAGTCGAGGTGGAAACAGGTGCCCGCACCCGGCAGGCTTTCGACCTCTATGGTACCGCCATGCTCTTTGACGATCCCGTAGGTGACAGACAAGCCGAGACCTGTTCCTTTCTTGGCCGGTTTGGTGGTGAAGAACGGATCGTAAATGCGGCTCACCATGTCGGATGGAATCCCCTTCCCGCTGTCGGCGACGTCGACCAAAGCCGAGCCGCCGCTCGTGGTGCTCCTGACCCGGAGCGCGCCTCCATCCTCCATCGCATCGCGGGCGTTGAGAAAGAGGTTGAGAAACACCTGCTGGAGTTTCCCGGCGTTGCCCTTGATGGGCGAGACCGACTCGGAGAGATCGAGCTCCACGTCGATGCCGGCCTTGACGAACTGATGCTCCAGCAAGCTGGCCGTCTCCCTGATGACGCGGTTCAGATCGACTTCCTCGAATTCGGTGCGCGAGGTTCGCGAGAAGTTCAGCAACGAGTTCACGATCTCACTGGCGCGGAAGGTCTGGTTGGCGATCTTGTCCAGCATCCGGCTTTGCTGGTCGTCGCCGGAAAGCTGCCGGGCCAGCATTTGAGCGTAGGTCGAGATAACGGCTAGCGGCGTGTTCACCTCGTGCGCCACGCCGGCGGCAAGCAGTCCGATCGAGCTGAGCTTGTCAGCCTGCATCAGGCGCTGCTCAAGCTCTGACCGGTCCGTGATGTCATCAAAAATAATCAGGCGGCCAATCTGCTCCCGATCCTTCGAAACCAAGGGCGCGACCGCGATGTTGAGAATGCGCTCATCGCTCCCGTCTCCGTTCTGGCCCGCCTCCGCATTCGCCTTCGCCGTCCCGTGCGCCGGATTGTCGGCCGCAACCCGGGAATAGCCGTTCCCCGCCGCCGTCATGGCGCCGGGACGCAGCTTGTACTTATAGATGTTCTGGATTGCGACGTGACCCCGGGAGGAGTCGAAGTCCCGGACAAGATCGGCCGGAAACAGCTCCGACAGGCGCCGGCCCACTGCATTCTCGCGCCCGATCCCCGTCAGCCGCTCGATCTGACTGTTCCAGCTTTCGACCCGGTCATCGAGGTCCGCGGCCAGAATTCCCACATTGATTGATTCGACAATGTTTTCCGAAAAGTCCTTGAGCCGTTCGTACTGCTCCACTTTGCTCTGCAAAGAGCGGTACAGCCGCGCGTTTTCGATCGCGATGCCGACATAACCGGACAGCGTGACGAGCAACTCCAGGTCATCGCTGGTCAGGAAATCTCCCTCGCTCGTGCGGCTGACGCCAAAGTAGGCGATGGTGCGCCCCCGCACCGCGCACGGCAGGTAATAGGTCAGATCCAGCTCGGCGATGGTGTGCCGGACCCCCGGAGTCCAGTCCCCGGAAACGACGTCGAGCGGATACCTGGTCCGCTCGAAGAACATGTACGCCCGCTTCGGCTCCGGCGTCAAGAAACTCAGATCGAGCGAACCCCGCGGCTCTTCGTGACGCCCCACGGTCTTCTTCAGATAGAATCCCCGCTCAGCGTCATCCCGCAAGAAGAAGGCCACGTGCTGGATGGACAGTGTGTCGATGAGCCGATCGGCCACGGACTTCAGCATCGCGTCCAGATCCGTCTCGGAGCTCAATTCGCGGGCGAATTCGATCAGCGTCCGCCGGTAATCGTACCGGTCCTTATAGAAGTAGTACCGGTCAAGCTGCTCCTGAATCCAGTTCCGAATCGGCTGGAAGACAAACGTCGCAATCAGGATCAGCAGCACAACCGCCGTCGGACTCAATTCCTCGAAACGCCCGAGCGACAGAATCAATCCGTAGGCGATTCCCAGCACCGCCAATGTCGCCAGCGTGTGGGCATAGCCCTGGCGGAAAATGACATCCACGTCCATCAGCCGGTAGCGCAGCACCGCGTACGCCCAGGTCAGCGGCACCAGCAGCAGCGAGAACACGGCGAGTTCCATGTATGGACCTGGAACAACGCCCAACGCATAGGGCAGCACGTACAGGAGCGTGAAGGGAGCCACGCCGAGCACGGCGCCGTTGCGCAGCCATTTGAGCTGCTGGCGAACGATGGCGTCCTCCGCTCTTCGATATGCAAGCGTCACCGCGCCGGCCCCCAGCAGGTACATGGCGGCCATGAATGTGAGCCAGAGCCGGTCCATCAACCAGCTCAACTCGACCAGTGACATCGCCCGCACCCGCAGGATTCCGGAAGCCAGCCCGGCATACACGGTCAAAATCAACAGCGCCGGCACGTACAACAGGAAGGAGCGCAGCCGCCCGCGAACCCAGCCATGCGATGACGGGAACGTCAGGCAGAAATGCAAAAACAGCGTCGGCGCGAACACGCCCGCCGCCACGTTGCCCCAATAAATGATCTGGTCGAAGTTGTTGAGCTTGCCGGTGTAGTGAAAGGTCGAGAGCACAAAAGAGGCGAGACACAACACGTAGAAGTGACCGCCCTTGTGAGCACCCCCACGCCGGGAGAAGACAAAGATCCCGATCGCCAGGTAGGCGAGTCCCACGATGTACTGGTAGTAGACGACGCCTTTTTGGGCCTGCTCGCCGACGAAGACCTTGGCCGTCGCCTCCACCCCGTCGCGCTCGAACACATAAGTGGCCTGGTTCCAGGCGCCGATCCTCACCAGCGCCTGAGGGACGGCGACAGCGTCGGAGATCGGCGTTCCCTGGATCTTGCGCAGTGCATCGCCGTCGCGGAGCCCGGCCTTCGCCGCCGGACTGTTCGGCGTCACGTGCAGGGCCACCACTATGCGCTCGCCGCCCGCCACCACCCGATCCACCCAGATCGCTCCGTCGTCGGGCAGCCGGAACTTGCTCTGTTGCTGGAAATTGATTCCGGCACAGATCACCGCCGCCGCCGTAAGGATTACCAGCAGGGCGCCGATCAGTTGTGACTTCAGCTCCTTCACTTGGCCAGATCCGTCAACGAATACAATCCGAGCTTATCGAGGGACACCTCGTCACGGGCACCCTTGCAATTATCGTACCAACGAATCCAACACCGCATCGCCAGGAATTGCTCTAAACTATTCAGTGGGATGCACCAGTCTTCGTTGCCCATGGATTTCGAATCTCGGATAACGGGACTTCACAGAAGTGTAGATTTCCGACACAGCGGCGGTTTGGGTTGCCGCCATTGCGGCCCGGTTTCCCAAGACCGGCTCCCCCAAGGAAAGTGTCCGATTTGCGGGCAACCGCACCCGCCCCGCCAGCGTCTATTCAGCACGACGAAAAGAGGCAACGATTAAATGTTACCGCCGAACGGCTTGACGCTCAGACGGCAAGACTTTAAAATCGAGATAGTTACAAGCCACCACGGGTGATGCGTATGAAGATTCTTGCATCTATCGGGCTAGGTAGCTTTGCCTTGCTTGTTCTCGCTGTTCCTCCGTCGATATCTCAGAGTGGCGCCGGTCAGCGGGAGACCGTGGCCAAGCCGCTTTCAGAAAAAGAGCAGCGCAAGCGGGACAAAGCTTTACGAGAGGAACTGGAACGTCCGTTCCGTAAATGGCTGAGGGAGGATGTGGCCTACATCATCTCTGCCGAGGAGCGAGCCACGTTCAAGCGCCTTCAGACGGCCGAGGAGATGGAGCAGTTCATCGAGCAATTCTGGCTGCGCCGTGATCCGACGCCGGACTCGGC
>CAYLSS010000531.1:0-4177 GCA_964385765.1 uncultured Solibacteraceae bacterium | reverse complement strand
CGGGTGAAGATCATCGGTCCAACGTGGGCTCCTCCCGCCTTCGCCGGTCAGGAAATCTTCGCCCGTGACGACGAACAACTGGTCGCCGTCCGTCTCCGGTCCGCAGGGGAGAGCACGGAATAGACGCCACTCGCCTCAGGACGAGTTGGTAGCCTTAATCCTATATGCGAACTCTCCGGCGAATCCTGAAGCGATATGCGCCGAGCGCCAAGGCGGCTCTGTGGCGTCGGTTGATGTCCGGCACGAAGTTTATCGCCGTCACCGGCAGTCTGGGCAAGACCACCGCAACTGAATGCCTTGGCACAATGCTCTCCGCGCACGCACCGACGAACTGGAGATCCGGTGGGGGGAATGACTGGAAATCGCTCGCCGCAATTCTGCAGGCAACCCGCCGCGAGCATCGGTACACCCTGCTGGAAGCTGGCTTGAGCCGCCCCGGGGTACTTCGGCGCTTTGCCTGGATGGTTGATCCCGACATCGCCATCGTACTTGCCGTGAAACCGGTCCATAGCCATCACTTCCCGGACCCGGACGAGATTGCGCATGAGAAATCCCAGATCTTGAGCCGGCTGGGACGGTCGGACATCGCCGTCCTCAATCGCGATGACCCCCGGGTTTGGGCAATGCGAACCGGCTGCAAGGGGCGCGTGCTCAGCTTCGGGTTGAAACCTGGATGCGATCTGTCGGCTTCGGAGATAGATGCCCGGTTCCCTGCGCCCTTACGCTTTCGCGCAACGCTGGGCAGCGAATCCTGCATGGTGGAGACCAACCTGATCGGCAAGCTCTGGGTCACGTCGGTTCTTGGCGCTTTGCTGGGGGCAGTCGCCGCCGGCGTGCCGCTGCAGACTGCGGCGAAGGCCCTCAAGGATGTCCAGCCCGTTCGTAGCAGAATGACTCCCTTCCAATTGCCCAATGGCGCATGGCTTCTGCGTGACGACTTCAATCCCACTTTCTCCAGCCTCGATGCCGCGCTGGAAGTCTTGAGAACAGCCCACGCGGACCGCCGTATTTTTGTGGGCGGCGAACATTACGATGGACCGGATACGGACCTCGGCGTCAAACGGGAGTTGGGCCGCAGAGTTGGGGGAAGCGCCGACCTGGCGGTTTTCATTGGACGAAAGATGGGGCCCGCATCGAAAAGCGCGCTTGATGCGGGCATAGTGGCCGGCTCAGCGGTGAACTTCCATCACTTTCCGCAAGCAGTCGAGTTCTTGCGACAAGAGCTGCGGAAGGGAGATGTCGTGCTCCTGCGCGGGGCCATCAACCGGCACCTCGAGCGAATCTTCTTCATGCTCACCGGCGAGATCGAGTGCTCACTTACATGGTGTGACTTGAATAAGTACTGCAAGTCCTGCAAGAATCTGGGCTTCCATCCTCACCCAGATCTCGCAGACCTCATGGTAACCCGGCAGCAGTCGACTCCTGCCGGACAATCATCCGGGAAAGCCGAGACCGAACGGAATCTGAGATGATTGCTCTTCATGCGCTCCATCACAGTCTGTCTAGTCCTCTTCGTGCTTCTTTCGCTGGCCGCCTGCTCACCGGCGCCGGACGAAGCAGCCGCGCCGGGAACCAGCGAGGAATTCGTCGTTTATGTCGGAACCTACACGCACGAAACGAGCGAGGGCATCTATGCCTTTCGCTTCGACGCGTCGACCGGGGAGATGTCGCCCCCCGAACTCGTCTCATCGATCGAAAGCCCCTCCTTCCTGACCATTCACCCCAACCGCCGCTTCCTCTACGCTGTCAGCGAAACAAAGGATGGATCGGTAACAGCCTTCAGCTTTGACCAGAAGTCCCCTCAGCTCACCAAGCTTAATACCGTCTCGGCTCACGGCGACCTGCCCTGCCATCTCAACGTCGATAAGACAGGCAGCACCCTGGCGATAGCGAACTACAGCACAGGGAATGTGGTGTCGTATCCAATCAAATCGGACGGAAGCCTGCAGGAAGCGGCGTCCATCATGCAGCATGAAGGGACAGGGTTCAATCCCCGCCAGCAGCCTGGCCCACTGGCGCACTCCGCGGATTTCTCTCCCGATAACCGTTTTCTTCTCGTGTCGGACAAGGGACTCGACAGAATCTACATCTATGCTTTCGATCCGGCGGATAGTTCCCTCGAGCCGAACGACCCGCCGTTCGCCGAAGTGAAACCCGGTTCCGGTCCCCGGCACTTCGTATTTCACCCAACTGGCCGATATGGCTATGTCATCAATGAGCTCGCATCAACGGTAACCGCATTCTCCTACGACGCATCTGGCGGCGTGCTCGATGAACTTCAGACAATACCTGCGCTCCCTGAGGATTACTCTGAACCCAGCTACGCGGCCGAAATCGCCATCCATCCTTCCGGACGGTTCCTCTACGGGTCCAATCGGGGACATGACAGCATCGCTGTCTTTTCCGTAAACGCGGATACCGGCGCCCTCGATTCGGTCGAATATGCTTCGACCGGCGGCAGCACGCCTCGGAACTTTGCGATTGACCCGACCGGCCGGTATCTTCTCGCCGCGAACCAGCAAAGTGACACTGTGGTTTTGTACCAGATCGATAGCGAGACAGGCCGTTTGACCCCGACCGGCGATTCGCTCGCTGTGGACGCCCCCGTCTGCCTCCAGTTTCTGGCGCGGTAGAGCGCTACCCGACGTGTACTTAACCCCTTAACAGCGGGTGAGCAACTTCCACGGTAGGAGGGCCCAACCGCTCTGCTACGCGGCGCGTCTCCCACGCTGTCGGAGCAACTCTTGCCCTCTTTCTATCAGTTCCTCACCCACGTCAGTGAGGTAGTCTTGCGTATCTTCGACTCTGCGGGTGAACTGACGGCGGACCCGCCGGCCGCTGCTGGGAGCAAGCAAGAACGCGGTGGCGCTACCCACGGCCATTCCGGTCAGGAACAGGAAGACATTCTCGGTTGCACGATTATCGGTCATGGTCTGTACCTCCACGCTGGTGACAGCGCGAGTGCTCAACCGTTTCTTCGAATCAGCCCCCTCACAGGCGATGACGCGGCCAGCCGGTCAACCCTCTACCCAGAACGGGGAACACCACGCCTGATGGCCATTTGTCTGCGTGACCCGCGCGTAGTACCAATCGGTCTGTCCTCGCCGGCCTTTGTCGGTAGCTCGGAAGCGAGCCTGGAAGAGATCCGGAGTCACCAGCCTGTGGACGATGAAAGACTCGCTGGTGAAGGGCCCGGTGAATTCGATCTCGTTATACTCGGCGAGCTGGCCCAGCGTCCGGCGGAGATGAAGCTCCGAGGGCTTCGCCAGCTTCAGATCGAGGACGGCATTGCGGTCGCCGGCGATGTGAAAGACGAGCGAGTTGGTCGCGCGTTCTTCAAACGCATCCCGGCGGGATGTGTACAGTTGGAAGCGGCAGGAGTTCTCGGTCCGCTCGAGTACTCTGTTCCGGCGCTCCTCTTCATACGGACCAGATTGAAAGCACGGAGTGACGGAGAGCAGCTTGCCATCCTCGACGGTCGCGGTGACTTCCCAATCGCAGACGCGGGCCATGTTCAGCGCGGCCCAGGGGCCCCAGCCGAATTCGACGCGGCAGAGCGCCTCACCAGGCCACGGACCATCCGGGTTTGCGTGGTCTTCGGGGAAGTAGCGGTGGATGGTGCGTCCGTTCTTGATCAGATCGATGCGATCGATCTCGTCACGGGCGTTGACGGCGATCTCGAACTCGCGCTCGTCGGTGAAGGGAAGCTCAGCGCCCATCCACTCGCCGTTGCACGTGGCGGTGAGTCCGATGCGGTCACCGGTGACCGCAATGGTCCGGCGGGCCCAAAGGGCGTCGAGCAGCGACTCGCGGGAAAGGTCCTTGGCGTGGATGCCGACGAGCCCTTCACCGTACGCGCCGGGGTAACCGAAGTGATCGTCGGAGCTGGCAATGACGCCTACACGGAAGCCTCGCGACAGGGCCTCCCGGAGCGTATTGCGCCCCCAGCGGGGACCGTTGCTGTGACGGATATAGTCGCCCGGACCGCGGTCATACTCGGAGAGGCCGTGCTCGGAGAAAATCTCCAGCACGGGACTGACCGAGGGGTCGAGGTAGTCCCAGTTCGCGCCGCGCCATCCCTGCTTGTTGGCCAGGTGATGAGGCAGAATCGTGGTGCGAGTCTCACGAGCGTAGCGCTGCAGGTCGCGGACGTGATCGAAGTATTCGAGCGGGCGGT
>CAYLSS010000530.1:0-4177 GCA_964385765.1 uncultured Solibacteraceae bacterium | reverse complement strand
TTTGCTGGTCGACGAAGGCGGCGGTGGCGAGGGCGGATGTGTAGACGTGCTTCTTTGTTGTTTCCATTCCCAGCTTACGCAGCTTCACCACGACGTCGATCGGGGTGTAGGTGGAGTTATTCGTCAGAAAGAGGTAAGGGATTTCCTCCCGCTGCAGGTAAGCGATGAATTCCGGGGCGCCGGGGATCACCTGAGAGCCGCGGTAGATGACGCCATCCATATCGATGAGATAGCCATGCTGCATGGTTGTTCCAGGATAACCGAGGGGACTCCGCCGGGTGGTGGAGGAGGGATGAATGTGGCACGGGAGGAGCCGAGAAGCTCCTCCCGTGTGGGTGTTGATCAGAAGTTGAAGCGGAGGCCGAGCTGGACAGAGCGGGATGGGCTGGCGCCGCTGATGGTACCGTAGGCGGCCGAGCCCATGGTGGAGTTCGGCCGGTTGAAATCCGGATGGTTGAGGGCGTTGAAGAAGTCGCCCCGGAACTGGAGGTATTTGGATTCGCCGAAGTAGAAGTTCTTGCTCAGCGACATGTCAATGCTGAAGCGACCGTCGGCACGGACGATGCCGCGTCCGGCGTTGCCGAAGGTATACGGCGCCGGGGCCGCGAAGGCCTCGGTGTCGAACCAGCGATCGACGCTGCGATCGTTGGAGGGGAGGTTCGGGTCGCGCAGGACGTTGGCGCGCAGGGCGCCGGCCGAGAAGGCGTCAGTGGTGTTGTTCTGCATGGTGACGGTGAAGGGACCACCGCCCTGGACGACCGAGATCACGCCGATCTTCCAGCCGCCGACGATCTGCGAGAGGATGCCGTCGTTGAGCCAGGGACGGCCCTTGCCCCAAGGCAGGTCATAGGTGGCGTTGAAGGTGAAGCGATGGATGACATCGAGGGCGTCGGGACCGCGATCAGCACGGCGGTTGTAGACGTTCTGCCAGATCTGGTTGTTGCCGAGCTCACCGCTGGTGGTGTTGCTGGCATCGCCGATGGAACGGGACCAGGTGTAGCCGCTCAGGAAGGTGAGTCCACGACTGAACCGCTTTTCGAGGCGGAAGGATCCGGCATGGTAGTTGTTGGAGCCAAGGGCAGCCGAGAGCACGCCGACATTCAGGAATTGCGGATAGGGGCGGAGCGACTGGTTGGCGTCGGGGCCCATCAGTTCCGGCCGGATCTGGTTGATCTGCATCGTACCGACGGGGAGCTTGCGGCTGAGGTTGGCGGTGAAGCGAGCCTCCACGACCATGTCGCCCGGCAATTGACGCTGGACACCGAGGTTCATGTGATGGGCATAGCCGGTACGCCGGTTCAGCTCATAGAAGGTGACGTTGGTGTTCGCCTTGGCGCCCACCGGCACCGCGCCGAACGAGTCGTTTAACGGCGGGGTTTCCGCGCTGACGGTCGGGCCATTCTTGAGGAGGAACGACGGGGTGATGCCGGCATCGGGAGAAGAAGCGGCGCTGGACCTCTCGAAGCCGAGAGTAGCGGCGTTGGCGGAGGTGGACGGTCCTTCGAAGAACATGCCATAGCCGCCGCGGACGACCCATTTGTCAGAACCGCCGGGCTTCCAGGCGAAGCCGAAGCGAGGTCCGAAGTTATTCCAGTCCGCGAGGTAAGTGGACTCCGGCCAGCCGTCGCGGCCGGCGAATTTCACGACACCCGGAGTGCCACTGACGGGGTTGATCTGATTGCGGTCGAAACTGCTGGAGCGGTTGTTCACGTCATTGACCGGAGTGTCGGTCTCCCAGCGGAGGCCGAGATTGAGCGTGAGGGAGGGAGTCAGCTTCCAGTCATCCTGGACGTAGAAGGCAAGATAGTAGCTGTAGCGATCGAGCTCGTCGGTCTCACGGAGGCTGAAGCCGTTGACCCAGCCGGTCATGTAGGAGGCGAAGGGAAGTCCGCCGCTCTTGTCGGCCGGGTTCCGGGTGCCTGTCTGGCTGAAGTTGTACTGGCCGCTGATGATGGGCCGGTTGATATCGACGTTGATGCCCTTGCGGATCTCGCCGCCGAACTTCACGACGTGGTTGTTCTTGACCCAGGTCCAGCTATTGGTGACCTGATGCTGCTGGATCGGTTTCTGGAAACGCTCGCCGCTGTGTCCGAGGTTGGCCATGCCGGTACCGCGGATCGCGGGAAACGCATCGTTGGAGACGTTCGGCAAACCGACTTCATCCACCACCCCGCTGCCGAGACCGGCGCTGTTGGCGTACCAGGTTCGGTTGCTGAAGGAGTAGCCGATGTCGGTGATGAGGTTGGGCGAAACCGTGTGGGTGTCCTTGGCGAAGTAGGAAGTCTCCCAGCGGTTGGGGGAGATGGGGAATTGATCGTCGCCGACCCCGTCGAACGGATAGTTGGTTGTCCAGGAAAATGGGTCCTTGTTGTAGACAAGGCGGAAGAAGAAGCGGTTCTTGTCGGTGAAGACGTGATCGAAGCGGGCAGTCACGTTGTCACGGGTGAACTTGCGCGCGCGGTTGGCGGCGAAGTTCTGGGCGCCGGTAATCCTGGTGGGCGGACGGTTGGCTTCCGGCCAGTACTTGGCCAGCCCGAGAGAGACGGGATCGATCTTGTCGGACGGGATGATGTTGTCGGGGAAGGGGTCGCGCACGGTTTGGCCATCGACGACGCGCGTGCTGAAGGGATCGAAGATGGGGATGAGATTGCCCTTGGAATCGAAGGTTTGGCTAAAATCGCCGGTGCGCTGGACTGCGGTCGGGACAGTCATGATCTCAGTGCTGCCCTCGGACTTGCGGGTACCTTCGTAGCCGGCGAAGAAGTGGGTTTTATTCTTGATGATCGGGCCACCGAGGGTGCCGCCGAACAGGTTGTAGCGGAGCGGGGCCTTGATTTTCTTGTCGCCCTCGGATGGAGCGAAGAAGCCGGCGGCATCGAGCTTGTCGTTTCGGAAATACTCGAAGGCGCTGCCGTGGAACTCGTTAGTTCCGGACTTGGTGGTGCTGATGAGGACGCCGCTGGCGGAGCCTCCGTACTCGGCCGCATAGCCGTTCTGAACGACGCGGAATTCCTTGATGACCTCGACCGGCGGGTCAATATCGACCTGCAGCGAAGCCATTCGAATGTTCTGGATGTTGCCGCCATCGAGAATGTAAGTGCTCTTGTAGGCGCGGCCTCCGGCGACGGCGAAGCGCGGCTTGGCGTCGCCGGAGTAGTTGACGAAGACCACATTGGAAGAGAGCCGGACGAGCTCGAGGGCACGCCGGTTCGCGAGGGGCATATCCTGGACCGTGCGCTGGTCTATGAACTGGTCGACCGTGGCATCGGAAGTCTGGAGGAGGGGCGCTTCAGAGGTGACCGTAACGGTCTCGGTGACGGCGCCGAGCTGCAGGCTGATGTTGAGCTCCATGACCTGCGAAGTCTCAACCACGATGCCGCTGCGTTCGTAGGTCTTGAACCCGGGTGTCGCGGCCATGATCTGGTAACGGCCGGGTTGGAGGAATGGAAGGACGTAACGTCCGACCGCGTTGGAGGTAGCGGTAAAAGAAACGCCGGTTTCCTCGTTAATGGCGTTGATTTCAACGCCTGGGATAACGGCGCCGTCCGGGTCACTAACGGTCCCGGAGATGCGCCCTTGCGATGTCTGCGCAAGGACAAGCGCAGGCAGGAGTAGCAGCATAGCTACGCAAACGGACCATTGGGTCCGGGTGGGCAATGACATTTGTTGTCTAACCTCTATTTTTTGGAATGAACTTCTCTCTTAACCCCGGTTAGGCTCTGGCCCGCCTATCTCCACGTGGAGACAATTGGACCGATCCGGCTCTTGACCCCGGTCAAGTGTCAGACCAAGAACTTAACCCCTGGATATCGTAATCTGTACTTGCTTTGGAAGTCAACTGCGGTGTGGGGGGTGCGGGTGGTGCAAGGAGTCATCCTCCGGGGCGAGGAGCGTGGAGAATCAGCTCGTCAGCAGGGGTTTGGCGGGTGGTCTTCAGACCAGCATTTTCTTAACCACATTTCCGGCCACGTCCGTCAACCGGAAATCACGACCCATGTGACGGTAGGTGAGTTTGGTGTGGTCGAAGCCAAGGCAGTGGAGGATGGTCGCCTGGAGGTCGTGCACGTGGACCTTGTCGCTGGCCACGGCGAAGCCGAGGTCGTCGGTGGCGCCGTGGGAGAGGGGAGCTTTCACGCCGCCGCCGGCCAGCCACATCGTGTAACAGTCGGGGTAGTGG
>CAYLSS010000529.1:0-4183 GCA_964385765.1 uncultured Solibacteraceae bacterium | reverse complement strand
AAAAAATACAAACGATGCTGCCGCCCCTCCGCCCCACCAGTCCACGGCGCCGCCGGCGGCAGAGTCTGGTGATAGGGGATCATGTCCGCATCCCGAGCGGAGTACGGTTCATCCGTAGCTGAAGAAGCTGTCATGAGACACCTCGTAGCCCGATCACGCCCCTGAACGGCTGTTTTCGCGGTTCACCCCGGCGATATTGCGGTGGAGGTCTGGTCTCAAACGAAATATCCGCCGGGGCAAGGATTGGTCGAGTCAAGGCCGGCGTTACTGGAACAACCAGCGGCGCCGGCCAAGAACGAAACTTACCAGATGAGTTTCAGGCCGAGTTGCCAGATGCGGGGGTTTCCGGCTCCGGAAATGATACCGGCATTGCGGTTCCCAATCTGGGTATTCGGCTCGGTGAAGTGCGCTGTGTTAGTAGCGTTGAAGGCCTCGAAGCGCAATTGCGCGCGAAGACGCTCGGAGAACATGAAGTTCTTGTACATCGAGAGATCGAAGTTCACAAGTCCGGGTCCGATGAGGACGTTGCGACCCGCGTTTCCGAACGTGAACGGTGCGTTAGGTTCGAAGGCATCGACGTTGAACCAACGGTCAGGTCCGCGTTCATCTCGGGGAAGGAACCACTCGCCCACCACGTTCGGGCGGTCCATGCCGTCACCGGTGTTCGAGGGGTTGCCCTGGACGCGCAGGTTCATGGGGAAGCCGGACTGGATGGTGCCGATGCCTCCGAGAGTCCAGCCGCCGAGAACGGCGTTCGCGATGGAGTTCCAATTCGTTCCATACTGCCGGCCCTGTCCGAACGGCAGTTCGTAGACCCAGCTACCCACGAAGCGGTGTTTGAGATGTTGGCGCAGCAGGGACCGCTCGGCCTTGAGGTTCGTCGGGTCCTGCACGCCCCAATCGGTGTTAGCTCCGCGGCTTTCGCCAGGGATAAAGGAGTAGTCACCGATCGCCCGTGACCAGTTGTAGGAAACAAGGAAGCTGAGACCGCCGCCAAACCGTTTCTCCAGTTTGACCTGCATGGCGTGGTAGATCGACTTGGCGTCCTTGCGGAAGTTGAAGTTCCTGGAGATCGGCACCGTAAAGTCCTCGCCTGGCCATTGGACTTCCGTGAAGCGCCGGCGGGAATTGATGTCACCCGGCCCTGGAGGCGCCCAGTTGGTGTTAATCATGCGGATAATATGGTCGCCCTTGGTACCCATGTAACCGATCTGGAGCATCATGTCGCCCGGGAGTTGCCGCTGGATGTTGAGATTCCACTGTTGGGCAATCGGCCAAGGGGCGAATCGCTCGAACGAGGTGGGAGTGAGAGGTGGAGACTCTCTCGGATCCAGGGCGGGCAGCGGCTCGGAAACTCGCAGCGAGGGCTGGGTCCGGTCCGTGGTCAGCAGCACCCGGATATGGAAGGGCGGGTTGATCAGCTTCTGTTCGGCGCCCCCGGTGTTCATGGTGTTGCCATAGAAGATGCCGTAGGCTCCGCGCAGGACCGTTGCGTCGTTAGCCCGGTAAGAGAAACCGAAGCGAGGCGCGAAATTCGTCCAGTCGGTGTCCTCCATCGCCCGACCGTCCCACCCCTGGCTGGGATCCGGGACAATGAAGCGCGGGTTTTGCGGGTCGGTATCTTCGTCCCACATGCCGATCCGGTCACCTTTCTCCACCCACGGACGGTTGACCGAATAGCGGAGCCCGAGATTCAGGGTCAGGCGGTTGCTAACACGCCAGTCGTCCTGGAAGTATTGATGCACCCACGGTGCCCGGAGCCGCGTGTGGCGAAAGTTCTCATTCCACATCTGGAAGTTCCAACCGAGCAGGAAGTCAGCCATGGGTTCACCGCCGCTGCCTTGCGGGGTGGCGGTGAACCGGCCATCGAACGGGTAATCGCCAACGCTGTTTCCGAGGTTGAAGATGAAGCTTTGCAGCCAGTAGATGGTCTGGCCGAACTTCATTGTGTGGTTTCCCTTGGTCCAGGTGAAATCCCAGGTTAGCTGGCGCGTCTGGGAGTTGATCAAGTTGAAGGGAGTGCCGCCGATACCGTTAAATCCCGTAGGACTAAACGAAGAGACGCCGTTGATCTGCCCATCGAGCCCATGCCCTCGATCGATTCCCAGGATCGGGTTAATGGGTTGGTCCATCTCATTGCCGACTTCGGTGTCGATCATGGTCCAGCCCGCCCGCACCGACATCACCAGAGAAGGTGTCCAGACCCGGTTGTAGACTCCTGCAAGGTGGTAGCTGTCGCGGACTTGAGTGGAACCCTGCTTGAAGAGGCCGTCGGGGCTGTCCGGCAGACTCGGCACGCGGGCGAAGTCCTGCCGCTGGTTGCTTATTCGAAAATAGAAATTGTCTTTTGACGTGAGGTTTTGGTCGTACCGGGCGTCCCAACGCCGAAAGTCCCGCCGTCGCGGAGGCGTGAAGAAGAAGTTCTGCCGCACCGCATTGGTTTGGGGCGCCGGCCACCAATCGACGATCCCGGGCGTGATGGTGTCGAAGCGATCCGCCGGAATGATGTTACCTGCAAAGGGCTGCCGGGTATTCGTCACCGGATCAAAGGTCTCGGGATCATAGATGGTTTGCGCTCCGAAACCGGAGAAATCGCCCTGCCGCCACGGCAGAGGAGGGACAGATCGCAGGTTGTTGGCTGACTCCCGGACGTCGGTCCATTCCATGTCGCCGAAGAAGAACGCCTTGTTCTTCACAACGGGACCACCGAGGGAGAAGCCATACTGGTGCCGCTTAAATGGTGGCTTTTCCTCACTCCGGTTGAAGAAGTTTCTGGCATCCAACGCCTCGTTGCGGTGGAAGTAAAAGGCGGTGCCGTGGATCTCATTGGTGCCGGACTTCGTGTTCACGGTTACGACTCCGCCCATCGAGCGGCCGTATTCCGCCGAGTAGGCGTTCGTGACCACCTTGAACTCCTGTATGGCGTCGATTGAAGGTTTCAGATTCTCTTTCTGACCGCCCTGCGATGCGACGGACTGGTTGTTGTTGTCGATGCCGTCGATCATGAAATTGATCTGCGTGGCTTGGGATCCGCCCACGCTTAATCCCTGCGGGTCTCCCGTGTTTGATCCGGCCGGGGCGGTAACGCCGGCCGAGATTCGCGCTAATTGCAGGTAATCCCGTCCGTTTAACGGTAATTCCTGGATTAACTGGTTTTCCATGACGGTGCCGGCGGAGCCGCGGGAGGTCTCAAGGAGTGGCGCAGCGGCCTGGACTTCGATTGTCTCGGTGATCTGACCGACCTCCAGGGTGACGTCAACCTGCCGGAGGTCGCCCACGTTCAACACGACACCGCTCCGCGCCGTTCGCTTGAACCCTGGGGACTCGACTTCGATCAGATATTCACCTATGCGCAGAGGCGGGGTGCGATAGAAACCCGTCTCGTTGGTAGTCGTGCTGTATCTTGTGCCAGTGGCAACGTGAGTTAAGGCAATCTCCACGCCTGGGATCACGGCGCCGGTGGGATCGGAAACAACGCCCACGATTGCGGCTGTATCCGCCGACTGACTGAAAAGGGAGTGAGAGACAACAAGGGAGGCTACAAGAGCCCCCCAGAAACTAAATTTGTGTGCCAAACCGGTACCCTCCTGATATCTTGAAACAGCGATACTAACCCGACTGGCTCCCGCCTACTGAGCCAGCAAAACGAAGCAACCACCACCTTACAAACGCGATAGCACTTATGCATATTTGGCTCAGGGAGATGATAGCCATTAAGGGCCAGCCCGGCGGGCACGGTCACCGCGATTTGAAATCGTCTGGATTTTCCTATTTTTTTACGTTCCGTATATTGCTCGCCATCACATTGCTCCTGGCCGCGTCGGCTGCCCAAAAGAAGAATATCGAAAAGCCCTATCTGGAGCAAGGTTTTGTTTCCCTTTTCAATGGCCGCGATCTCACCAGATGGGTGGTTCCGGCCGAGAAGAACTGATGGAGTGTAGTCGGCGGCGAGGTCGATTGCGAAATTCCATCTCCGCCGCGCTACCTGGCATAACGGAAGAAAAACTGGGAAAATCGGCGGGAAAACCAGGGAAAACCGGATAACTTCGGATCGCGTCGAGAAATGCGGCGCTTCGGGGTTAGCCGGAAGCGCCCGCCTCCAACAGCGAATCCTCGAAGGTGTAGTCCATCTCCGGACGCTGGTGGTGCGCCCGGTACCATGCGTATGTCTCCCGCAGGCCGG
>CAYLSS010000528.1:0-4207 GCA_964385765.1 uncultured Solibacteraceae bacterium | reverse complement strand
AGGGGAGATCGATTTGGCCTATGAGGCGATCCGGCGCTGGGAACCTCATCCGATCTCCGCCCTTGCCACCGGGAACCTGGGAGGACGACTTCCCGACATTCACTATGAAGCAGCGTTGCTGGCCGTACTTCTTCATGAGCTGCAGCATCTGGCGTTCCCGAATGACCAGGAGCACAATGTCCGCGGGGCGAGCAACGACTTCTACACGTCGCTGATGCAGGAACTCGTGTCCAGAGAAAATGGAGCGGTTTACGGCATGAACCGGACTCGCTGAGAAAGGTTAGCGGACGCTGCCGCCAAAACGGTCCAGCAGGATAGCCGCGGCCTGCAGTGCGATGGCGGCTCCGAGCAGAGATTCCCCGCGGGACAGGAGAGTGTAGTGCAGGTCAAAATCTTCCGCCAGATCGAAGTCGACGGCCAGGCGCCAGAGCCCGAGGATGGCCAGCATCAACGATGCCGGTCCCAGCAGCGACGCCAGCGCGAGCGCAACGCGGCGGGAAAGTCCGGTGCGGTTCCGTGGCACGGGGCCGGACTTGAGCTGTATGCGGACGAGCATGGGAAGCTTAGTGCCCCAGTGTATCAACGCAACGTCCAGGGTTGACGGGACACGACCGGAAACCCGGTCGAATGACGGAGAGGAGTAGCGAAATGGTTCTGAGGGTCAAGCGAGTCTACGAGCCTGCGGAAAAAGCTGACGGGGTTCGGATCCTGGTCGATCGGATCTGGCCGCGAGGCTTGAGCAAGGACGAGGCGAAGCTGGACAGGTGGATCAAGGAGATCGCCCCCTCGCATTCTCTCCGGCGGTGGTTTGGGCATCGCGCCGACCGTTGGGAGGAGTTTCGGGAGCGTTATGCGGCCGAGTTGGAGGGCAAACAGGAGCTGGTCGAGGAGATTCTCTCCGCCGGCGAATCGGAGGATGTCATCACCCTCCTCTATTCGGCCAAGGACCCCGATCGGAACAATGCCGTGTGTTTGAGGGATCTCCTCGAGCGTGTCTCCGCTGGCCGTCCCAAGCGGAAATCGACCTGAGTCAGCAAAATAGCGAGCGGAGCATGTCACCCGCGGAGCCCGGGTTCTCGTCTCGATTGGAGAGTGGCCACGCCACGACAAACCGACAAAAGGAGCAGACCCGATGTTGACACGCAGAGCGATGCTGTGGACGGCGGCTTGCTTGGCCGTGGCGCCCTCCGCCGCGGCCCAGGGACCCGGCAGACGGGGTCCGAGGGGCGGCGCGATGGACGGCGAGCAGTACCTGGAGATGCTGAAGGAACGGCTCAACCTGACTGCCGAACAGGAAGAAAAGCTGAAAACCGTCTTCGAAGAACAGCGAAAAAAGATGCAACAGGCGCGTGAGGAGGCCGGCGGCGACTTTTCGGCAATGAGAGAGACGATAAGTAAATTGCGCGCTGAGACGGACGAGAAGGTCACCGCCGTGCTTGATGACCAGCAGAAGAAAGAATACGAGAAGCTACAGGAAGAGCTTCGTAGCCAGATGGAAGAACGCAGAGGGGGCCGGCGGCGCCGGCGGCAACAATAGAAAAGGAGCCGTCACCCGCTCCAAGGGCCGGCCGCCCGCCGGTACTCTTGTGGAGCGTGGCTTATTCCGGATTCGATGACTGTCCAGCGGTCGCTTGCTGTGCGTCAACATTCTCGGCGAGGAATCGCTCCAGTTGCGCCACCTGCTTTTGTACCTGCGGAGCGTTCTGCGAATCCGGCGCCAGCGCCAGGTATTTCTTCAAGTGGTCGACCGCCTCTCCGTAATTGTTCTGGTAGGCGAGCGCGAGTCCCAGGATTTGTTCGAGCTGCGGGCGCTGCCGCCAGTGATTCATTTCAATCGCCTCGCGAGCACTTTTTTCCGCTTCGGGATGATTGTTGAGGTTGAGGTGCGCCACTGAGCTGAGGAAGTAGGCCTCGGGGAAGTCGTAGGGATTCAACCGAAGAATCTCGTCCGTTGTCTGCGCAACCGCCTGCCAGTCCGAAGCTCGCGCATCCATGTGAGCCAGTTGGAGGTATGGTTTCACGAACTTTTTGTCGGCGGCCACGGCCTTCCCGTAGGCTTCGCGGGCGGAATCGGGCTGCTGCTGGGCTTCATAAAGCTGTCCCAGCGTGAACCAGGCTTCGGCATACTCCGGATACTCCTCGACAGCCAGACGTATCTCATCCACCGCCTTGTCCCAACGCTCCTTTTGGGCATGCTTCACGCCCTTGTCGAAGGCCTTCTTGGCTGTTTTCGGCGCTTCCAGGCTCGTCATGCTGATGGTGAGCCCTTCGACGTCCCCGAGTTTGCGCAGCACGATGGTACCGACGTTCGGGTTGTCGAAGAGTCGATGGCCGGCAAGTTGTATCGTCGTGGATCGGTAACCGGGCAAAACGGCGCGCAGTTCGCAGCCCATCAGATCCCGCTCGCTAATGCCTTGGGAGTTGGGGACCCCGAAGGTGGATCCGCCGCCGCGCCCGAACGGATCGTTGCTCATTGGGTTCCCGCTCTGAGCGCTGGTGCTGGCATCGGCGATAAACTGAGTGTTCCGTCCGACCTCAAAGCTGAAGCGTCCCTTCGAATCGGTGTAATCTTCGGGAATCGACTGTCCGGAACAGAACCGCTCGATCACGACGTTCGGAGGGGCCGGTTCTCCGTTATCGAGGATGACATTGCCCTGGAGGTAGATGGGCCTCCTCATCTCAGGCATGCGAGGCATCTGTTCTTGCGGTGTCCTCGGCTGGGTCGGGGTCGTTCGGTCTGGGGTGCCTGTGCCGGGGGTTCCGCCGCCACGCCCGCCGGTGGCGCCGCCCCCGCGGGATCCACCACCACCACCACCACCACTACTACTCCCGCCCCCTTGGGTTTGCGCCAATGAAAGTGAGACAGCGAACACCGTCGCTGAGGATACTACGGCAAAGTTCCGCAGGAACCGCCTGTACTTCATGGTGTGCCTCCTCAGAAGGATTAGCCTCATTATGTCACAAAGAGCAAGCCGGCCAACGTCCTAAGATTGGGATAAAATGGGGCGGGAAGTGCTGCACATGAAATACGATAGAGCAATAATTTACATTCTGGCTGGACTGCTGGCGGTGTTCGCCGGCTGCGAACCGGCGGCCGAAGAACCGGCGGCCGAACAAGAAGAGGTCAAACCGCCCGAGCCGATCGATGGCCAGACCGCTTTCTTCCGGATGTTCCCAGCAGCGCGGCAGTGGTCGCCCGATGCGGAAGGGCTGCGGCTGGAGAGCCTGTCGATCGAGGAAGTACCGTCCGACAGCGGCAAGTTCGGAGCATGGAGGGCCGGCTTCTATTCGGCCAGCAAGGGACGGGTCGCGATCTTCAACTACTCCGTCGTGGAGGTAGGCGGCAAGCTCCAGAAGGGGGTCTTCCAGGACCACGAAGAGAGCTATGCCGGGGGTCGGGCGAAACCGTGGCCGGTTGCAGCGCTGAAGAGCAGCTCCGAGGCGGCTTATACGACTGCGATGGAGCAGAAGGAAACCAAGGAATACGTCGCCGAGAACCCGGATATACCGATCATGATTCTACTCGAGAACACTGACCGGCACCCCAATCCTGCTTGGCGGGTAATCTGGGGCACCAGTATCTCAACCAGCGGATACTCCGTCTTTGTCGACGTCTCGACCGGCGGGTTCCTGGAAGTGATGCACTAACCCGGTCCAGAATCAACCGAGCGCGATTGCGATGAGTGATTGCGCTCGCTCCTATGATCCGGCAGCCTTCTTTTTCTTGCCTTTTCTCGCGGAGGACTTCATGGGCGCCGACGGCACCTCGATTACTGGTATCAGGCCCACCTCTTCCTCGCGTTCCCGGGTCGGCTGGCGAGTGGCCAACTCCTGATTGAGGGTGGAGACGAACTCTTCGATCTGTGTCTGCATCGCCTCCATCTTCTCCCGCATGTTGAGGATGATCTCGACGCCCGCCAGGTTGACTCCAAGGTCGCGAGTCAGCTTGAGGATGATCTCGAGCCGCTCAATATCACGATCGGTGTAGAGGCGAGTGTTCCCTTCGCTGCGGGAGGGCTTCAACAATCCCTCGCGCTCATAGAGACGAAGAGTCTGGGGATGGATGTCATACTCCTCGGCAACAGCCGAAATCATGTACGCGGCCTTTTTGCGAGATTTCCGCATGCCAGCTCCCCAATGACGAACGGGTGGCACGCCACTTCGTCAGCGGCCAGGAGGTACGCCAGCTCGGTGTCTGCCGCGCGCA
>CAYLSS010000527.1:0-4209 GCA_964385765.1 uncultured Solibacteraceae bacterium | reverse complement strand
TCGGAAGGTGAGCGTTGATGTCCACCTTCATGGACATGTCACGCTTCACGGTGCGCATCTCCTCGCTCCGCTCCAGATATTGGGCCAGCACTTCAGCGCCTTGCACCGTCTCGCGACGCGGCTCGGCGTCGGCGGGCGGGGCCACCAGCAAAAGACTGTTCACCAGCAATGTAGCGAGCGTTCGATTCAAGAAACTTCGCCTCTATGATTAAGTTCGACCGCAACGTCCCGATTGATACCAAAAACCGAAAACTAATGTATCAAAAAATGAGATGCGGCAGCCGCCAAATAGTTGCAGGACAGGCGGAACTGCTTTCTGGCTGGGGTAACATAATGCCTATGGCCCCTGTTCCGATCGGCGCCCGCGGCGAGCGTAAGCTGTTGGTAACGGCGGACTACGCCGTCGACTTCCTTGGTCTTGAAGCGGCCCGTGTTCTCGGCACTCCCCACCTGATCGCCCAACTCGAACTCACCGCCCGCGAGGCCGTTCGCGAGCATCTTGATCCGGGCTACGACACAGTCGGGACCGAGGTCGCGCTGCGTCACTTCGCGGCGACCCCGCTCGGCATGAGCGTAGCGTTTCACGCCGAGGTGATCGAGGTTGCCGAGCGGCGGATTCGGTATCGCGTCTGGGCCGTTGATGAGAAGGAAAAGGTGGCCGAGGGCACTCACGAGCGAGCGATTGTGAACGTGGAGCGTTTCGGACAACGGGTGCATGCAAAGTATGGTGGAGAATAGCAGCCTATGACAGCGCAACAGGAACAGCTTATATGGAAGACACTCGATGCATTCGAAATCGAGATTCCCTCCTGGGGATTCGCCCAGACAGGGACACGGTTCGGGAAGTTCATCCAGTCTGGTGCGGCTGTCACCATCGAGCACAAGATGAGCGACGCCGGCCAAGTGCATAAGCTCACCGGATGCTGCCCGTCCGTGGCGGTTCACGTGTTGTGGGATTTCCCTCAGGGACGAGCGAGTGCCCGCGAAGTGGCGTCTCTGGCCGCAAAGTATGGGGTGCGAGTCGGATCGGTGAATCCGAATGTCTTCGAAGGGCAGGAGTACAAGCATGGGTCGCTGGGCAACCCGGATCCACGTATCCGGGGCGCCGCGCTGCAGCATCTGCTGGATTCGGTCGATATCGCGACCGAAGTCGGCAGCCGGGACATCTCGCTCTGGTTCGGCGACGGATCCAGCTATCCGGGGACGGCGAATGTCCGCCGGCGGCGGGAATGGTTCGAGGAAGGACTCCGCGCGGTGCATGATCGGCTGGTCCACGGGGAGCGCTTACTGGTCGAGTACAAGCCGTTCGAGCCGGCTTTCTACCATACGGACATCGCTGATTGGGGGATGGCCCTCCTCCTCGCCCAAGCCGCCGGACCGCAGGCCAAGGTGCTGGTGGATACCGGGCATCACTACCACAGCCAGAACATCGAGCAGATCGTGGCCTGGCTCCTGCACGACGACATGCTGGGCGGCTTTCACTTCAATGACCGGCACTATGCCGATGACGACCTCACCATTGCTTCCATCCATCCCTACCAGGTCTTCCGGATTTTCCATGAGATCCACTACCATGTCTGGGAGACGGGACGCAAGCCGCTGATCGCCTATATGATCGACCAAAGTCACAATCTGAAACCCAAGATCGAGGAGACGATCCAGACGTCAATGACCGCCCAGGAGCTATTCGTCAAAGCAGCCCTGGTCGACCACGAGACGTTGGCGCATTGCCAGGACCGCGCTCTGCTGATCGACGCCGAGGAGTGCTTGAAGGATGCCTTTGCGACCGACGTCCGGCCCGCGATTGAGGCCTGGCGTCGCTCGAAGAAGTTGCCGGACAACCCGCTGCGCGCCTACCGCGAGAGCGGCTACCAGCAGAAGATCGAGCAGGAGCGTGCTGAGGCGAACAAGGGGTTGGTGGCGAGCTATGCCTGAGAATCCTGACGCGCCGACACTTGTGCGACACGAGGACGAAGCTCCGCGAGAGCGCAGCACTTGCGGCTGGCGGAACCGCCTGATCAGCCGCGAAGACGAAGGGACCGGTGTCGCGGCGTGGGCGCACGCCGTTGACATCGACGGCGCCAGACCGCACTACCACAAGCGGGGGACCGAGCTCTACTACGTCATCGATGGCGAAGGAAGCGTGGTGCTGGACGGCGTTGACCATCCGGTCCGCAAGGGTTCGATGGTGCACATCCCGCCCGGGGTCATACATGGCGCCAAAGGCCGCATGCGGGTGCTGGTAGTCGGCATTCCGGACATCGCCGAAGACGACCTGTTCTTCCCGGAAGAGTGACCGAGGATCAATTCCGCCGCGGCATCGAGCTCTTCAACGAGGGCGAGTACTTCGAGTGCCACGAGGTGCTCGAGGAGATCTGGGTCGCCGAGCGCGGTCCGAGGCGGCTGTTCCTCCAGTCGATCATCCATCTCGCGGTCGGACTCTACCACCACGAGCGCGGCAACCCGGTCGGAGCGGAGCGGCAGCTCCGAAAGGGATTGCGGAAGCTGGCGGGGTACTTGCCGGAGTACGAGGGGATCGATACGGCTCGGTTGCACCGGGATGCAGAGGAGTACCTCCGTGGACTCGTCGGAGGCGGCGCCATCAACAATCCGAACGTCACAATGAGACTATAGGACCGGGAGAAACACGATGATCCGCCGCATCGCCATCAAGAACTACAAGTCGCTGCGTAGTGTCGAAGTTCAACTTCAGTCGCTTTCCGTTCTCTTTGGACCAAATGCGGCGGGCAAAAGCAACTTCATCGATGCATTGCAGCTTCTTTCGCGGATTGCCAGCGGGCGAAGCCTCAAAGAAGCGTTCGAACCACCGTATCGAGGTAAGCCGATGGAGTCGTTCTCGTTTGGCAAGGAGGGCCTGGAAGGCCTGACCAAACGCGATTCTGCCTCTTTTGAAATCGAGGCCGATGTCGAACTCTCGCCCTTTGTGGTGAAGGCGGTCAACGATGAGATCCTCGACATGAAGCGACCGCAGGCACAACCTGGTAACGGGAGCCGGTCCGGCCGAATCCACCATAGACTGCTTCGGTACCGGATCCAAATTGAAATCTCTCCGGCGAGTGGGATTTGCACGTTGCTGATGAGTACCTCGTGGCGCTGGGTCAGGATGGCAAACCCAAAGTTCGGCCCAACGCTTTCCTCGAGCGAAAAGATGACAAGATCCACCTCCGAATGGAAGGTCAGGCCCATCCCACTTACTTCGGTCGATATCTAGATCACGCGATCCTCTCCCGACCTCATTACCTGCCGCACTACCCCCATTTGACGGCGCTCAAGCGGGAACTGCAGAGCTGGGTCTTTTACTATTTCGAGCCGCGCGAACGGATGCGGGCTCCGACTCCCGTCAAGGAAGTGCGGCACGTCGGAATGATGGGTGAAGATCTTACTTCTTTCCTGCACACTCTGCGAACCCTGGATCCCCCGCAGTTCAGTGCTGTTCAAAAAGCACTGCACCATCTCATCCCCGCTATAACCGAGATTCGCACGGAGGTTAACAAGATCGGAGAAGTGGAACTGAGCCTGATAGAAGGTGATGTGGCGATGCCGGCTCGTGTGGTCTCCGAAGGTACCCTGCGTATCCTAGGGCTCCTTGCGCTCCAGGGTGTCAAAGAGCCGCCGGCGGTTGTCGGCTTCGAAGAACCGGAGAATGGCGTTCATCCTCGGCGGATTCGTGAGATTGCCAAGATCCTGGTCAATCAGGCGGATTTAGGTGACTCTCAGCTCATCGTCACCACCCATTCGCCGATCCTCCCCGACCATATCCCGAGCGAGTCGCTTTTCGTCTGTCGAAAGACCGAGCAAGGCACAACGATAGAACCCTTTAGGACACAAGGCGCGCTGTACCGGGGATCGGATATCACAGAAGCACTCGACGATGATGCAGAAGAGACTCCAGTTTCCACTCGCATCCTGAGGGGCGACTTTGATGCCTGAGATTGTGCTCTTCTGTGAAGACTCCTTCCACGAGAGGTTCGTCAGCGCTCTACTGAAGAGATTCGAGGCCGAATATGGAGTTTCTGTATCGCCTCAATTTCGGAGTGCCACCGGTGGATTGCCACAGATGCACTCCGAATTCAGGGTATTCCTCAGAGATCTTTCCCGTGATCGACGCCACCATCCGGACGCGGTGATAGCGGTTCTCGACTCCAACTGCATCGGATACACCGAACGCAGGCAACAGTTGCATAGAGT
>CAYLSS010000526.1:361-4212 GCA_964385765.1 uncultured Solibacteraceae bacterium | reverse complement strand
GTTTTGCACGGTGAGCGTGATATTTTCCGCCTGTCAGAGCGAGGACTATCCGATCTTAGGAACAAAGAAATCGGGTTCGTATGGCAGACCCAGTCATTGCTTCCCGAGTTCACGGCTGTCGAAAACGTGATGATGCCACTTCTCATTCGCGGCGCATCGCGCGAGCAGGCAGCCCAACCAGCGGCGGCACGGCTCAAGGAGGTGGGACTCGAGCAACGGGCGCACCATCGAGCCGGTGAGCTTTCCGGTGGAGAGCAGCAGCGCGTTGTTCTGGCGCGTGCTCTGGTGAGTGGGCCTAAGGTATTGTTGGCCGATGAGCCGACAGGCAATCTCGACCATCGCACCGGCGGGAAGATAATCGACCTGCCCGCCGATGTCCACCGAACCCACTCGCTAACGTCTGTTTACGTGACCCACAGTATTACATTCGCGCAAACGTGCGATCGCATCTTAGAATTAAGGGAAGGGGCGGTTCTCCCTTTGCCGCCAGAACCAGGTCGCGGCGGTGTGACCCAAAAGGACGGCAGCAATCATGTTTGAACGATATACCGAAAAGGCGCGCCGAGTAATTTTTTTCGCGAGATATGAAGCGAGCCAGTTTGGAAGCCCGTACATCGAGACCGAGCATCTTCTGCTGGGCCTGCTACGGGAAGATAAGGCGCTCGCCAATCGGTTCTTGCGGTCGCATGCGGCCCTTGAGTCGATCCGGAAGCAGATCGAATCCCACACGACGATTCGGGAGAAGGTCTCAACTTCAGTGGATCTGCCCCTGAGTCACGAATGTAAACGGGTGCTGGCGTATGCCGCCGAGGAAGCAGAGCGGCTCAGCCACAAGCACATCGGGACGGAGCATCTGTTGCTCGGATTGCTCCGCGAGGAGAAGTGTTTTGCGGCTGAGATTCTTCACGAACGCGGTCTTCGGCTGAACCACGTACGCGAAGACATTGCGAGGGCGAACTCCGAAAAAATGTCCGCCAGCCGTCCCAAGGAAAGCTCTTTGCTGAGCGAATTCAGCCGTGACTTAACCCAGGCCGCGATTGACGGCGTGCTCGATCCCCTCATTGGACGAGACTACGAAGTTGAACGGGTCGTGCAGATTCTGTGTCGCCGGACCAAGAACAATCCGGTGCTCATAGGCGAACCGGGCGTTGGGAAAACTGCCATCGTCGAGGGTCTAGCCCAGCGAATCGCCGAGGGCGATGTGCCGTCGTTTCTCGCCGAGAAGCGCATCCTGGCGTTGGATCTTTCACTCATTGTTGCCGGTACGAAGTATCGCGGGCAGTTCGAGGAGCGGCTCAAGACCATCATGAAGGAGTTGATGGAGAGCCAGAGCGCCGTCATCTTCATCGACGAGTTGCATACGCTGGTCGGGGCCGGGTCGGCCGAGGGGTCGCTCGATGCGGCAAATATCCTGAAGCCCGCGCTATCCCGCGGTGACATTCAGTGCATCGGTGCGACAACGCCGGGCGAGTTCCGCAAGTCGATTGAAAAGGATCGTTCGCTCGAACGCCGCTTCCAGGCGGTCAAAGTGGTTCCGCCGAACGAATCCGATGCAATCAAGATCCTGTTCGGCATCAAAGAGCGTTACGAGAAGTTCCATGCGGTCTCCTACACGGATGATTCCATCAAGACCGCCGTTCATGCCTCGAACCGCTTCATTCCGGACCGGTTTCTGCCTGACAAGGCGATCGACCTGATTGACGAGGCCGGCGCCCGAGTGAAGCTCAGACAGACGACGCTACCGACCGAGGTCGCCGACATCCAGAAGCGCATCAAATTCATCGTCCACCGGATGGAAAACGCGATTGCCAATCACGAGTTTGAAAAGGCCCGCTTCTATTCCGACGAGGAACGTAAGGAGCGCGAGAATCTTCGGCAGCTTCGCGAGAAGTACAACCTGGATGACACGTCCACCGGCATCGTCAACAAAGACGATATCGAAGACGTTGTCGCCCGCTGGACCGGCGTGCCGATGACGTCGATCAGCGAGGAGGAAATCACCAAGCTGGTCCGGATCGAGGAAGAGCTGCACCATCGCGTGATCAGCCAGGATAAGGCGATCAGCGCGATCGCACGCGCGATCCGCCGCTCCCGCGCCGGGCTGAAGTCGCCCAAGCGGCCGGCTGGTTCGTTCCTGTTTCTGGGACCCACCGGCGTCGGTAAGACCGAGGCCGCCCGGGCGCTTGCCGAATTCCTGTTTGGTAGCGAGAAGTCGCTCATTCGCTTCGATATGTCAGAGTTTATGGAAAAGCACTCGGTGTCGAAGCTGATCGGCTCGCCGCCGGGCTATGTGGGCTACGAAGAAGGCGGGCAGCTCACCGAACGGGTCAAGCGTTCGCCCTATTCGATCATCCTGCTCGACGAGATCGAAAAGGCGCATCCGGATGTCTACAACATCCTGCTGCAGGTCTTCGAAGACGGCCAGCTTACCGACGGTCTCGGCAATACGGTCGACTTCAAGAACACGATCGTCATTATGACGTCGAACCTGGGCGCGCGGCACCTTGAGAAACGGTCTCCGATGGGCTTCGCCTCTCCGTCGCCAGGCACCAAGCTGGAAGAGTTGGTGATGTCCGAGGTCAAACGGGCCTTCAATCCCGAGTTCCTCAATCGTTTGGACGAGGTGATTCTGTTCAACCCGCTCACTGACGAGGACCTCGTGAAGATCATCGATCTGTTGGTCGACCAGATTAACCAGAACCTCGCTGAGAAGGAACTCAAGATTACGCTTGATCGGGACGCATCCAAGTACATCCTTGAGAAGACTTGCGGAGACCGCAGCTATGGGGCTCGTCCGTTGCGACGCGCCTTGCAGAAATACATCGAGGATCCGCTTTCGGATGCCCTGATTCAAGGTTCGCTGCCCCGCCCGGCCGAGCTCGAAGTCTACCTCGGCGATGACGGCATCTATTGCCGTGCTGTCCGCGAGGAGCAGGAACAGCCGGTAGCCGCCGGCGCAGGCGAGTCTGAGGGCCAGCAACAGCCAGGCATCGCGCTTTACATGTTCTAGGCGGCTGCCAAATACCCGGTTCACCCGGGGCGGCAAACGGACATCCGTAGCATTAGTGTTCTAATGTCCGGAGGGCGGTGGCGTCTCCAATCAGTGGATCTCCCTACTCGAGTGTGAGCTGGGGGACAGGAAGGAGCTGCCCGTCAACCTGATCTCGGCGATCCTGGGCCGGAGGATAGGGGCAGGTGGATGCTGAAGACGCTTCCCTGCGGTCGGCTCAGATCTCGGCCGCCCCGGCTCGCATGATCCTGATGGCGCCGTTCGAGGTCGCGAGGCGGATCTCAGGACCTCCACCGTTGAGGTCGGCTTCGAGCCGTGTCTTTTTCTTGTTCAAGCCGATCATCAACGATTCAATGTCCGTTTTGACCTGTGAATTTGAGGTGTGCGCCACCAAGGTAGCGGTTGCCGACTCTGGCAGGTTCAGCGAGATGGAGGCGTTGCTGGTTGTCGCGGTCAGGCTCGCGGCGGGCTGATCGTCGAGAGCCAGCGTAATGCTCCCATTAGATGTGCTGACTTCCACCGGAGCGCCCATCCTGACCAGTCGCGCGTTGATCGATCCATTCGAGGTACGGGCGTCGAATTGCCCCACCACATGCTCGGCGCTAATGCTTCCGTTGGACGTGCGGAGAACCGCACTGCCGTCGGTCTCGGCGAGCGAAATGGAGCCATTCGAGGTCTCGGCGGTGACGTCGCCGCGAATCCGGGCCACCGAGATCTTTCCGTTCGAAGTCCGGAGCCGGACACGACTCTGGAAGTCCTGGACCTTCACGCTGCCATTCGAACTCTCAATCCTGTCCAGCACGGCGTTGTGCGGCGCACGGATCACGTAGGCGGCGCCCAT
>CAYLSS010000526.1:0-351 GCA_964385765.1 uncultured Solibacteraceae bacterium | reverse complement strand
ATGTTGCCCCGCCGCCCGGAAGGCCGCACCGAGCGGACCTGCACGAACTCGTTGGTGGCGACCACGTCGATCTTCAACGCAGCCAGGAGTTCCTCGCTTGAAGCATACTTCGTGCCGCTGATTTCGACCTCGCCGCGATCCCAACCCACCACCTCGATAGAGCCATTGAAGGTTTCTACTGAGATCCGGCCACCGGGCTCGAGTTCCTCGCGATAGTGAAAGTCCTCCTTGAAACGGGCCGAGGCGCCCCAGCCCTCTTGAAAGTCACATCCGGTTCCGACCAGGCTGCCCGCCAGCAGAATCGCACTAAAGGTCAAGCTCGCGCGCATACTCTTTACCTCGCTTGGGAAT
>CAYLSS010000525.1:0-4214 GCA_964385765.1 uncultured Solibacteraceae bacterium | reverse complement strand
GGCCGGAGACAATGTTCTTCGCGAATCCGCGCAAAGAATGGTCGCCTCCAGCCGCCAATATGACGCTATCGGCCGGTACGGCGGCGAGGAATTCCTTCTAATTCTGCCCGGCTGTGACGTGGAGACGGCGTGCGCGCGGGCCGAACGGCTCCGGGTGGAGATCGCCAGCCGTCCCTTCCATTTAGGCGCAGCTTGTTCAATCCACATGACTTGCAGCTTCGGCGCAACAGCAGTTCCCGCTGGGATGGCCCGCGGACTGGATCAGGTCATCGCGATGGCCGACCAGGCTCTCTACGAAGCCAAGAAACGGGGCCGGAATCGCGTCGTCGACCTGGAGCTAAAGGAGACCGCGAGCAACGCTCCGGTGATGCAGTCCCATTCCGGGCCCCTCGATTGACACCTCGGTTGTCAACATGAAATCCTGACGGCGTGAAACAACCTTCGAAGTCCAAGATTGGCGCTGTCGAAGAACTGATCGCCGAAACGGTAGCTCTCTGCCGCCGGCTGCGGGCGGTTTCCAATGAAGCTCACGGGGACAGCAGAATCTCGGCCGGGATGCGAGGCGTCATGTCGAGTCTGGAAGCACAGGGCCCCCAGACAGTTCCCCAGATGGCAAGGGCTCGCCCGGCCTCACGGCAGCACATTCAGGAACTCGTGAATCGACTGCTCGAACCCGGCCTGGTTGAGTTGACCGAGAATCCGGCTCACAAGAGATCGAGCTTCGTCCACCTGACTGAGCAAGGCCGGAAAGAACTCGCGGCGATACGCCGGCGCGAGCGGGCGCTGCTGGCAGCCATGCCCCTTGGAATCCCCAAGAAAGAGCTGAAAGCCGCGACCGAAACGTTGCGGAGTCTGCGAGCGGTCTTTGAAAGCCCGCAGCGGCGGCGGAAGACGAAAGATGCCCAGCCGGTCTGATGAACGCCGGGCAAGCTCACTTCCCGGCGGCAAACCCCAATGCCCCGAATGACACCACGCTTTGCTCGTCGATGTTCCACTGGCTGTAGTCAAGCAACCGGCCGTGGACGTCCGGCAGGGCGCGCATGAAGGTATAGAACGGAGCCGAACCGCACCATTTTAGATCGTCCTGACCGGCGCGGACCAGGTCCCAAAAGCCGCCCGGGTCGGCGGCGCTGATCCGTTCGATTCGCGCCCGGTCGCGCTGAGCCACTTCCTCCATATAGCCCTGCCCCGCGGTGGCGGCATAGGGGTCGCCATAGCGCCGGCCCATATGCGCCATGTCCACCCCGAGGACCCAGAACAGTCGATCGCCCTCGCGAGCCGCGAGTTGGCCGAGTGCGTCAATGAAGGCTTTGACGTCATCGCTATCTTCAGGTTCGCCGCCCCGGTAGATGCTTTCGGCGAAGGAGCCGCACAGGATCGGCAGCGTTCGGATCCGGGGTCCGAAAACATGCTGCAGGAAGACTACCTGGAATTCGATGGAATGCTCGGTCGAGTGGCAGTAGTCCTCCATTTCAATCGAATCGGGCGCGGCCCGGGCAAGGTAGTCGACCAGGGCGACTTCCGTGGATGCCACGCCATAGGGTGTTTCGAAGGGTTTTCTGGTCAGGCCGAAGCGGTTCATTGCCCCATAGTGTGAGGTGCCGAGAATCACGAACACGCGATCCTGAAGATCCTGGTGAAGGTGCCGGTAGGCGGCGGCATAGCTCTTCCAGCCGCC
Source organism: uncultured Solibacteraceae bacterium (assembly GCA_964385765.1). GTDB lineage: Bacteria > Acidobacteriota > Terriglobia > Bryobacterales > Bryobacteraceae > CAWELS01. Next base: position 2,536 of record CAYLSS010000525.1, on the reverse strand, counting down.
GGATGGGCTGACATGCGGGGCGGCGATGCCAAGCATTCCGTCAGCGGGCGCGGCCTCGGTCGCACTCTCCACGAAATAGCCGTCAAGCGTGCTCCGCAGCTCCGCGGCAAGATCCGGGTATGCGGACCCGGCGTGCGTGGGGATTCGCACGGGAGCGTCGGCGAACTGCTGGTGTCGTTCGGCGCGGATCTTCCGGAAAGCCTCGTCGTCCAGGAAGCCGGCGTTGCTCAGGGTATTGTGAAGGTGGTCCAGGACTTCGCTCACCTCGAGGCTGCCCGTCAACTGAACCAACGTGTTGCGCAGATCGAGCGAGGTGGAGGAGCCGTTGAAGTGTTGGAGGCATTCGATGAGCGCCGGCGGAATGATGAGAGTCGCGTCGGAGTATTGGTGCGGATCGCGAACCAGCAATCCCGGCCGATCCTTGATCGGGGAAGGCATGAAATCGAGGTCGAGGCGAAGACGCGGCAGGGTGTCGGCCATGGCTTTATCATATCGGGACCAGGTGCTGCGAATCCCGCGGCCGTTGCATCATGGAGATATGGCTGCAATCAGTGCACAAGGCAAGATAATTTTGATCACGGGAGCCTCGGGAGGCCTGGGACGTTCCGTGAGCCGGCGTTTCCTGGAAAGCGGAGCGAAGGTGATCGCCGTGGACCGCTCGCGGAAAATCGAAGACGGATGCGAGGCAGTGCTGGCTGACCTCAACCAGCCTGACGCGGCGAAGAACGTCGTACAGGAAGTCATGAAGAAGACCGGTCGAATTGATGCTCTCGCCCACCTAGTCGGCGGCTTCGCGGGTGGCCAGTCAGTGAGTCAGGCGGGAGATGACGTGTGGGAGAAGATGCTCGGGCTCAACCTCACCATGAGCTACCGGATGTTCCGGGCGGCTCTCGCCCCGATGCTTGACGCGCGACAGGGCCGGATCATCGCCGTTGGATCACGCGCCGGCAAGCAGGCCGCCGCCGACCTCGCTCCCTACTGCACGTCGAAGGCCGCTTTGCATATGCTCGTCGAGTGTACAGCCGAGGAAATAAAGCACTCGGGAGTTGCCATCAACGCCGTCCTGCCAAGTGTTATTGACACGCCGGCGAACAGAGTCGCGATGCCGTCGGCCGATCCTTCGAAATGGGTCGGCCCGGACGCCATTGCCGAACTCATCCACTGGCTGGCGATCGAAGCGCCGGCCGATCTGAACGGCGCCCTGATTCCCGTCTACGGGCGCAGCTAGCATGAAGGCAGGAAGGAGCGGTGATAAGTCATGGGGAAAAGCGATCTGCTTTCAGCAAACGACATAGAGCAAGCGCTGTCGGGCCTGCCCGGCTGGGAGGTCCGCGAGGCGAAACTTCACCGGGAGTATCAATTCACGGATTTCGTCCACGCCTTCGGCTTCATGGCTGCTGCCGCGGTCACGGCCGAAGCGATGAACCACCATCCCGAGTGGAGCAACCTATGGAACAAGGTGGTTGTCGAGCTGACCACCCATGACGCGGGCGGCGTGACGTCGCTCGACATCGAACTCGCCGGAAGGCTCGAGACACTGGCCGGCAAACTCCGATGAGAATCACCATACTTCTCGCCATCCTGGGTGCAAGCTTCGCCGGCAGCGGCGCCTCGGCGGACCGCGGCCGTTTCGAGAAGCTCGACGGCGTCATCGCCGCGGCCGTGAACGAGGGGGAGGTACCGGGCGCGGTCCTGCTGATCGGACACGAGGGTCGCGTGGTTTATCGCCGCGCGTATGGGAAGCGGGCGCTCATCCCTCAAGTCGAGGCGATGACGATCGATACCATCTTCGACGCGGCTTCGCTGACCAAGGTGCTGGCAACTGCGCCGTCATTGATGAAACTGGTCGAGGACGGCCGGGTCCGTCTCAATGATCGGGTCACCGAGTATCTGCCGGAATTTGAGGGCGGGGACAGCCGGATCACGGTCCGACAGCTCGCCACGCATTTTTCGGGACTCCGTCCCGACCTCGATCTGCAGCCGGCGTGGAGCGGATACGAAACCGGCATTAAACTGGCGCTCGAAGACGAACCGGTCGCCGAACCGGGAGAGCGGTTCATCTACAGCGACATTAACTATATCCTCCTCGCGGAGATCATCCGCCGGGTCTCGGGATCGACGCTGCCCGACTTTGCTCACCGGCATTTCTACGCCCCAATGGGAATGGATGACACAACCTTCGTTCCCGGAGAGGAGTGGCGCCCGCGCATCGCTCCGACCGAGAAGATCGCGGGAGCCGCCGGCTTGCTGCGCGGGATTGTCCATGACCCCACGACACGCTACATGGGGGGAGTCTCGGGGCATGCGGGCCTGTTCACAACCGCCGGCGATGTTGCCCGATTCGCGGAAATGATGCTTGGGCGGGGAACGTTCCGGGGCCGGCGTATTCTCTCTCCCCTGGCCGTACAGAAGATGACCTCCCCGCAGTCTCCCGCCGATCAGGCGATCCTCCGCGGAATTGGTTGGGATATCGACTCGCCCTACTCCACGAATCGAGGCGAGCTACTGCCGCTCGGCTCCTATGGCCACACCGGCT
>CAYLSS010000524.1:0-4214 GCA_964385765.1 uncultured Solibacteraceae bacterium | reverse complement strand
GCCATCGGCATTATCATCGCCATCGCCATTCAATCCAACCTGGCCTTGAAATTCTCGACGAAGCTCATCGGGTCGAGCGGCGGGACCTCGATTGGCGCGATGCTGCTCATCATCCTCGGCTGCCTGATCATGGGCATGGGGCTGCCCACCGTGGCGGCGTACATCATCGGCGCGGTGCTGTTCGTGCCGGCGCTACTCAATCTGGGGATAGCTGACATCTCGGCGCATTTCTTCGTGATGTACTACTGTGTACTGTCCATGGTGACGCCGCCGGTGGCGCTGGCCTCCTACGCGGCCGCGGGCCTGGCAGGGGCGAATACCATGGCGACGAGCATGCTGGCGTTCCGAATCAGCTTCGTGTCGTTCCTGATTCCGTTCGCTTTTGCCTTCGACCCGCGTTTGCTCGCGCGCGGCACCAGCTTCTGGACGCTGGCGGCGATGTTTTCCATGATGGCGGCGACGGCGGTGTGGGCGGTGGCGCTGGCAGGCTATCTGAACCGGCCGCTGGGCTGGCTGAGCCGTGTGGTGCTGGCGGCCACGGCGGTGGCCGCGATCCTCGCGCCGACCGGGAGCACTCCCTGGACCATCTCGCTCGTCGTGCTGGGCGTCGTGTTTGGCGTGGTCTGGTTCTCGGGGCGCGTGACAGCCAAGACATGACCGACCCGACCTCTTTTCGGCTTGCCTGCCGCGACAACAGGGCGGGAAGTTCCCGCGGCGTTGCTCCAGGGTTTGTGCAGTGCAATCTGGTAGTGCTGCCGGAGCGCTACACCTACGAGTTTCTACTCTACTGCCAGCGCAACCAGCGAGCCTGTCCGGTCTTGGAAGTGACCGATCGTGGCGCCTGGGAGCCGAAGCAGCTCGCCCCTGGCGCAGACCTGCGTACGGACCTGCCACGATACGCCATCTACCGCGACGGCGAACGCCGGCCGGACGTGGAAACGATCACCGATCTTTGGCGTGACGACTTCGTCGCGTTCCTCATCGGCTCCGGTATGACCTTCGACGGCGCGCTGGAGGAGGCCGGCGTGCCTACCGCAAGCCATCGGTGGGTGCTGCGCACTGCAATCCCCACCGTGTCGGCAGGCCGGTTTCACGGCCCGCTCGTCGTCACCATGCGGTGGCTCGCTCCCGAGCATGTGGTACGCGCCACGCAGGTCACTTCGCGGTTTCCCTTCAACCATGGCGCCCCCATCCACGTCGGCGACCCAGCGGCGATCGGCGCGGACCTGGGGCATCCGATGTTCGGCGGGCCGGTACCGCCGCAACCCAAGGGAATCCTCCCCGTCTTTTGGGCCTGCGGCGTGACGCCCCAGGAAGCCGCCCTGGCCGCGCGGGTCGAGATCATGATCACCCACGCACCCGGGCACGCCTTCGTCACCGACCTGCAGGCGAGCCGTCTGGCCGCCTATTGAACCGCCAGCCGGTTGATGAGGAAGACGCTCGGCGGGGCTTTCTGATCCGCCGCAGGACGGTCCTCGTGGTCGTAGCCGCTGGTGGCCGGCTCGCCGTCGACGATGTCGCTCGGCACCAGGCCACGATAGAGCCCCGTGCGGAAGACGACGCGCTCCACGGTCTCGGCGTCCTCGCACAGCTCGATGCTCTGGCGGACGCGCTCGCCGTTCAGCCAGATGTCGGCGCTGTCGTGGGCGAGGTCGAGCTGAATCTCGACGTCGAGCCACTCGCCCGGCTTGATCTCGATGGGATGCGGACTGGCGCGGCCGCCGTCGAGCGTCAACTGGTCGCGGTTGAAGCGAAGCCGCACCGGCCGCGAGCCGGTGACGCTTTGCAGTTCAACGTGCAGAGGATTGCCGTCGATGCGCTTCACCATCACGCGGAAGCGCGCGGTCACGCGGCTCGCGGCCGGGAAGGCGCGCTCGGCCAGAGCGTAGTCGTACGGATCCTCGTCGCGCAGTTCGAGATTGCCATCCACAATCGAGATCGGCGCCCACTGTGGCACATACAGGCTCCACAACTCGAGCTCAGCCGGGGTTTTGAGGCCTTCGAAATCCTCATCGACCGTTTCGCCCACCTTGCCATGCACCGGCGTCCACGTCCGGCTAACCCAGATGTCCTCCTTGTTCATGCTCCAGACGTTCCACATATGTTCTCCGGGTGGATTGCCGTTCCCCGGGAAAATGCCGCGCGGGTACTGCGGGCCGGGGTTCTTGTGGATGCCATAGAAGCGCATCGGCGGGACCTGGGGCTCGAGCGCCAGCATGGTATCGAAGCGGCTGCCGTCGTCGCCGAGGACCGCCGCCATCGGGAACCTGTTTCGCCGAGTGGCGGAATCGTTGTAGACGAGCACGTAGCGGCCGTCCTCGGTGCGCTGCGCCCACACTTTGGCCGAGCAGGTGTGCAGCGTGGGCGCTTCCACCACCGGCGACCAGCTCTGGCCGTTGTCGCGGCTGAGCGATGTCAGCGAGTTCTTCCAAAACCCCACCAGCACATCGTCCGGCCGCCGGTAGTAGCTGAACGCCTTGGTCTCCTCGGCCGGGTCTTCGAGCGCGTAGAAGCCGTCCTTCGCGCGGTCCTCCTCCCACCACTGCAGTGTCATTAGCCTGTCAGCCAGCAGCGAGTCGCAGGCTTCGCGGAAGCTGGCATCGTCGGACGTTGTGTAAAATGGGTAGCTGGTGTTCGTTTCGTTGAAGCCGGCGTGCCGGTTGTAGCGGATGAAGTAGATGGGCCCGAACGAGCCGTCCGGGCGGATTTCCCGGACCACGCGGCCCACGCCGTCCCCATTGTTCGGGCCGACGCGGTCATGGGCGCACCTGCCGTAGAAGCCGAGAGTCAGCAGCCGACCGTTGGGCGCGATGTAGAAGCCCATTCGCTGGTGCATCACCGAGGAGGTGCCGTCCGGGAGCGTGTAGATGGGAAATACTACCTGCGGCTCGGTCCACTCGCGACCGTCGGGCGAGGTGAGGACCAGGGTGCGGCCAGGCCGGACGTGCTCGCCCACCGGGTTGCTGAGGTACTGGAGGTAGAACCGGTCCCGCCAGTAGGCGAGATAAGGCTGGTGGTTGTAGGTCCAGCCACGCTCACCCTCCTGATGGGAGTAGGTGCGGTTCGCGCGCATCGCCTGATAGCGGTGCGCGCCGACGACGTGCGGCAGCGCTCCGTCATAGAAGCGCTTGTCCGCCCGCTCGGAGCCGACATAGTCCACGGGCGGCTGGGCAAGGCAGGCCGTGGCGAAGAGAACGCATAAGCATCGAGTCATTTGTGGCATAGCTACAATGAAAGGTACGGTTGAGCTGGCACGCGAACAAGCGCCAAAGCCATTCATGGGGCGGTTTGGGGCCCCTTGGGGAGGTCTGGGATGGCGTCCATGGACGGTGACCGCCTGGAATAATCTCAAGCTCTGGACTGGCGATAGGGGATCGCCGCCCACTTCGGCCGCGGGGTCACCACGGTGCAGCGGTGGGAGGCCACCGAGGGGTTGCCCGTCCACCGGCACCAGCACGCCAGGGGAGGGTCGGTCTATGCGTATCGGGCGGAGCTGGACGCGTGGTGGACGGAGCGGAGCAAGTCCCTTGACAAGCCGAAGGAGAAGCCGGGAATTCGGGCGTGGCCACTGGTTATGGCTGGAATCCTCGGGGCTGTGGCGTTGGCATTCTGGCTGCTCCGGGAACCCGCAGCGACCCCGGAGTCCTATCAAGTCTCGCCCTTGACAAGCTATCCGGGCGTCGAGTTGCATCCAAGCATCTCCCCGGACGGCGAACGGGTGGCGTTTGCTTGGGATGGCGAAGAAGGCAACTTCGATATCTACGTCAAGCCGGTTAGAGGCGAACCGCCGCTGCGGCTGACGGAGGACCCGGCGCCGGAGTACGGCCCAGCCTGGTCGCCGGACGGCCGGGAGGTGGCGTTCGTGCGGTATTTGAGTGGGACGAGCGATGGGATCTTCGTGGTATCGGTACGAGGCGGGGAGGCGCGGCAGATTGGCGCGATGGACTCGCGGTGGGGCACGCTGGAGTTCCAGTTGGCATGGTCGCCGGACGGCGCGTGGATCGTCACCTCGGACCGCACCACACAAGGGCAGGCGGGGCTGTTCCTGCTCTCAGTGAAAACCGGCGAGAAGCAGCAGCTTACCGACCCGCCTTCGAATGCGTATGGCGACGGCGATCCGGCGTTCTCACCAGGCGGTGACCGGCTCGCGTTTTCCCGAGCGATGGGCTTCGGCGTGGCGGACCTGTTCGTGTTGGACTTTGACGAGGGCCACC
>CAYLSS010000523.1:0-4222 GCA_964385765.1 uncultured Solibacteraceae bacterium | reverse complement strand
CAGATCTGCGCCGGACGGGAGCGAGCGTCGAAACGGCTCCTGGCGGCAAGCTGAAAAAGCTGCTCGATACCGCTAACAAACTCAGTGCGCGCTACGCAATCATCATCGGCGAAAATGAGATCGCCGCGGGCAAATACACGCTCAAGGACATGGAAGCCGGTGAGCAAAGTGAAGTGACCCGCGATCAACTGCTGGAACATTTTTCATCCCATGGCTGAACAGGAACCTAAAGTCCCTCTCGATTTTCTGGGCGACCTGCGCCGCACGCACCACTGCGGCGAGTTGCGCCTGACCGATTCCGGCAAACGTGCCCTCATCATGGGCTGGGTACACCGGCGCCGCGACCTGGGCGGGGTGATCTTCATCCACGTACGTGACCGCGAAGGCGAGACACAGGTTGTCTTCCGGGCCGATCTCGAATCAGCCGTTCATAAGAAGGCAGAGCTGCTTCGGCCGGAGTACGTCGTTGCGATCGAGGGTGCGGTGGACCGCCGCTCCGATGAGACCATCAACCCGAAGATGCCGACCGGCGAGGTCGAGATCGTCGCCACCAAGCTTTGGATTCTGAACGAATCGCGGACGCCGCCATTTCCGCTCGACGAGACTGTCGATGTCAACGAAGACGTGCGTCTGAAGTACCGCTTTCTCGACCTGCGCCGGCCACAGATGCAGCGCAACATCATGCTCCGCTCGCGGATCTCGCTCGCCATCCGAGAGCATTTCTATGCGCAGGGCTTCCACGAAATTGAGACGCCGTTCATGACGCGGTCCACGCCGGAAGGCGCCCGCGACTACCTCGTTCCGAGCCGCGTCTCTCCGGGCAACTTTTATGCGCTGCCCCAGTCACCCCAGCTCTTCAAGCAGCTCCTCATGATCGCCGGCTACGAACGCTATTTCCAGCTTGTCCGCTGCTTTCGCGATGAGGATCTTCGCGCCGATCGCCAGCCGGAGTTCACACAGCTCGACCTCGAGATGTCTTTCGTGCAACCGGAGGACATTTTCTCCGTAATCGAACCGGTGATGAAGGCGGCGTGCGCGGTTGCGGGCTTCGAGATCGAGACGCCATTGCCGCGGATGAGCTACGCGGACGCTATTCGCCATTACGGTACCGACAAGCCCGATCTCCGCTTCCCGCCCTTCTACGATGTCAGCGATATCATGGAGCCGAGCGGCCTGGTGCGGCCAGGCCTGCCAATGGTCTCCATCAAGATTCCGAAGGTCGGGCAGCTCTCCGGCAAGCACCGCGGCGATCTACGCATCTTCGGCGAGTCGCACGGCCTCAAGGTCTTCGACAACGTCCGCAAGCTGAGCGAGAAGAATCCGGACGAGATCGCCGCGGTTCGAGCGCGCGCCGAGGCCACCGACGACGATGCCCTGCTGCTCGCCACCTGGGCGGGAGAGCCGCGCAAATGGCGTCCGGAACAGGCTGTTTACGAGGCCTGCGGAACGCTCCGCATGCACGCCGCCCGGAAGTACAATGACCAGCACCGGCTGCTCGACCCCAAGCGCATAGAGCAGCTCTGGGTGACTGAGTTCCCGATGTTCGATTGGGACGAGGACGAGGACCGCTGGGTCGCCGCTCATCACCCGTTCACGTCGGTGCATGACGAGGATCTCGAGGCCCTGGTCCACGACCGGGCGGCCTGCCGGGCAAAGTCGTATGATCTCGTGATGAACGGCATCGAGCTCGGCTCGGGCTCCATCCGTATTCACCGCCGCGACGTGCAGTCGAAGGTCTTTGACGCGCTCGGCTTCAGCCACGAGGAGGCGCAGCGGCGGTTCGGTTTCCTGTTGAACGCGCTGGAGTATGGCGCACCGCCTCACGGAGGGATCGCCCTGGGTCTCGACCGTATGGTCATGCTGCTTGCGGGGGAGAGTTCGATCCGAGAGGTGATTCCGTTTCCGAAGACGGCGAAGGCTACTGATCTCATGTGCGACGCGCCGAGCGAAGTCCCCGAACGTCAGCTTCGCGAGTTGGGAATCGCGCTGCGCGGAATCCAGGGCCGGTAAGACTCGGGCAGATCCACGGGGCGGGCGGCGGCATCATCATAGAGGACAGTAAGGATTCCTGATATGGCATACGCTGATCTGCGCGATTTCATCCGTGTTCTCGAGCGCCGGGGCGAGTTGAAGCGGATTTCATTTCCGGTGGACCCGGTTCTCGAGATCACGGAGTTCGCCGATCGGGCCGTGAAGTCGGGCGGTCCGGCACTGCTGTTCGAGAAGCCAGTGGGGAGTCGCGTGCCGGTGCTCATCAATGCTTTCGCCAGTACGCGCCGGATGGAGATTGCCCTGCAGGTGGATACGGTGGAGGGGGTGGCGCGCCGGATCTCGGAATACCTGGAGATGCGGAATCCGCAGGGCTTGATGAACAAGCTGAAGATGCTTCCGAAGCTGGCCGACATGGCGAAGTTTCCGCCGAAGATGGTTTCCTCGGGTCCGTGCAAGGAGGTTATCGAGCATGAGGACTTCTCGCTGCTCGACTTCCCGATTCTCAAGTGCTGGCCGCTCGATGCCGGGCGTTTCATCACACTGCCGCTGGTGTTCACTCGAAACCCGGAGACAGGCCAGCCTAACTGCGGTATGTACCGCATGCAGGTTTACGATGAGCGCACCACCGGGATGCACTGGCAGACACACAAGCAGGGCGCCGAGCACTACCGGCGGCTGCAGCGGGAAGGGAAGACCGCTCGTATGCCGGTGGCGGTGGCGATTGGCGCCGAGCCGGCCACGATGTACTCGGCCATACTGCCCATGCCGCCCGACCTCGACGAGATGTTGATCGCGGGCTTCCTGCGGCGGCAGCCAGTGGAGATGGTGCAGTGCGAGACGTGCGACCTTCAAGTCCCGGCGCGGGCGGAGATCGTGCTGGAAGGTTATGTCGAGATCGGCGAGAAGCGGCGGGAAGGTCCGTTCGGCGACCACACGGGCTTTTATTCGCTCGAGGACGACTTTCCGGTCTTTCGTGTCACCTGCCTGACGCGGCGCAAGAATCCGATTTACGCCACCACGATCGTGGGGCAGCCGCCGATGGAAGACTTTTACATGGGCAAGGCGATCGAACGCATCTTCCTGCCATTGATGCGCCTGCAATTGCCAGAGGTCCGCGATATAGCCATGCCGGCGGAAGGAGTGTTCCATAACCTGATGCTGGTGTCGATGCGGAAGTCCTATCCAGGTCATGCGCGGAAGGTGATGCACGCCATCTGGGGGCTGGGGCAGGCGATGTTTACGAAGTGCATTGTGGTGGTGGATGAGGATGTGGACGTCCAGAACTACAGTGAGGTCGCGTGGTGGGCGTTCAACAACATCGACCCGGAGCGGGACATCGAGTTCGTTCACGGGCCGGTGGACACGCTGGATCATGCCAGCCGCCTGCCGGACTTCGGATCGAAGATGGGGGTCGACGCCACCCGCAAGTGGGCGAGCGAAGGGTTTCAGAGGCCATGGCCCAAGCCGATCCGGATGGATGAGGAGACCAAACGCCGCGTCGATGAGCTTTGGCGGCGGGCAGGTCTGTAAGCACCGGGCTGCTCGGGCACTTAGAATGGTGGGATTCGATGCCGCTGCACATAAAGATACTGATCGGGCTCGTAGCCGGAGTGGTGGTGGGTTCGGTCGCCAACTTTCTTTCGCTGGGGTGGCTGACCGCGGCGCTCGTTTTCGTCGAGCCGATCGGGACAGCGTTCATCCGGCTGCTGACGATGATCGTGATCCCGCTGATTGTGGCCAGCATCATCATCGGAGCAGCCTCGCTCGGCGATCTGACGCGGCTGGGGCGCATCGGCGGCAAGACGGTGTCTTACTACATGGTGACTACGGCGCTGGCCGTATCGCTGGGCCTGCTGCTGGCGAACGTGGTCCAGCCGGGAAGCCGCATCGATACCGCGACACGGGATAGCCTGGCGGCGCAGTTTGAGTCCGAAGCCTCGGCCAAGCTGGAGCTGGCCGAGGAGGCGCCGTCGGTCAAGGATGTTCTGCTCGGTATTATTCCCCGCAATCCGGTCCAAGCCGCGGCCGATTTCGAGCTGCTGTCGCTGATCTTCTTCTCGGTGATTTTCGGAGCTGCGGTCAGTATCCTTCAGGGGGCGCAGCGCGAGACCGTATTGAACTTCTTCGGCGGCGTGAACCAGGCGTCGATGACAATCATCCACTGGATCATGGCGCTGGCCCCTTACGCGGTCTTCGTTTTGATTGCCGCGGTGATCTCGCGGTTCGGCCT
>CAYLSS010000522.1:3127-4229 GCA_964385765.1 uncultured Solibacteraceae bacterium | reverse complement strand
CGATGAGCTGCTCATCGAGCGCCGAGAAGTCTCCCTGACGCATGGCCAGATCAGGAATGGTGCTGGTGGCTGTGAGAGACTGGCGAATCCGCGTCCCCTCGTAGTCGCCGAAAATGAAGAGCTTGTTCGGGATGATCGGTCCGCCGGCGGCGATGCCACCCTGGTTTCGCTTGAACGGCGGTTTGTCCCGGTCGGCCGGATCGAAGAAGTTCTTCGCATCCAGTTCCTCGTTGCGAAGGAACCAGAAGGCGGAGCCGTGAAACTCATTGGTGCCGCTCTTGGTGGTCAGGTTGACGACTCCGCCCATGGCGCGGCCGAATTCCGCGGAATAGGCGTTGGTCTGGACTTTGAACTCCTGCACGGCGTCGATGGACGGCTTGATCATCTCGCCGCGGCGCTGGGCCCCAGCCAGTTCGATGCCGTTGTTGTCGATGCCGTCAAGCATGTAGTTGTTCTGCGTCGTCTTCTGGCCGGCCGTCGAGAAACCGCCGAACCGTCCACCGATCGGCTGCACCGTACCCGCCGACAGCAGCGCCAACTGAATGTAGTCACGCCCGTTCAGCGGCATTTCCACGATGCGCTGGTTCTCGATCACCTGGCCCCGCGATGCATCCACCGTGTTGAGTTGTACGGCGTCCGCCGTCACCTCAATCTCCTCGGCTACGGCGCCCACCTCCAACTGGAAGTTGATCTCCGCCTTCTGCTCCACCTCGAGGATGATTCCCGAGCGGTTGATCGTCTTGAATCCCTCCTCGGTGACGGAGATCCGATAGCTCCCCGGCTGCAACAGCGGAACTGTGTAATAGCCGACCTGGTTGGTCTCGGTCGCCCGCTGATTGCCAGTGGCCACGTTCATGACCGTAACGGTGACATCCGGTATAACCGCGCCTGTAGTGTCGGTCACCCGGCCCGTGATGGTAGCCGTTTGCGCGACCGCTGTCGATGCGAACACCCCCAGCGCCCCCACAAGGGCTATGAATTGACAGATTTGTCTTATTCTCAAGTTAGCCTCCTGTAGCAGTTGCCCCTGCATCCCGGATCCTCCAGAGCCATGGATACTCGGGTTCCATTGACCTTCGGACCGGGGGGGATCGCAACCGGT
>CAYLSS010000522.1:0-3117 GCA_964385765.1 uncultured Solibacteraceae bacterium | reverse complement strand
TTACAACGGGAGCTTGGTTTTTGCTTTTGCAACCGGCCTCCCGAGCCGACCCCGCCGAGCAGCCGCCAAGAACGGCGGCCCGTGACACCCGTAACGGCGGGAGCCCCTGTCAACCGCCCGGAATCGCGCCGCTCGATCTCGAGGATCGTTTTCCGCGCCGCCCGGCCCCCTCCGGGCAGACAACACATGCTTCCCCGCGTCGTGCGCAACGCCCCTCTCTTGCCACGACCGACATATCTAACAAATCTATCAAATATAAACAATCTTTCTAATATCTCAATGCTCGATCCGACCGTCAAATAGCGGAAGACGGGCAGTTACGATTGCCCGATCGTCGCCAGAGGGAAACAGCATTGAGTAGCCACCAGCCGATCACCGCCTTGCCTGTTACGGGTCTCGCGGCCGTGCTCAGCCACCTCGCCACCGAACACGGCATGGACACCGGACGAGCCGAGGCGGGGGCCGTCCTGCGGCGGGCCGCTCGACGTTCCGACGGATCGCCGCGAAGGTGGTCCGAACAGCTCAGCGTGGCCGGAGGAGAAGTCGGCCTCAATCTCATTCGTCTGACCTGCCCGCTGCAAGATATCCTGAACGACGTCAGCCCGCGTTCTCATTGGATCACCTACGCACCGCAGAACCCTTCGGGTCCGGCCTACGTGGCGTTGGTGGACCGCCGGGGCTCCAGGATCAAAATCACCGATCTGTCGGGCGAAACCGAACAAGAGCGATGGATCTCCATCCGGCAGTTCTCGGAGATGATCGGCGCCAGCGACCCGGGAGCGGCGACCGATTGGGTGACTGGCGAACCATCCGCGCCCCTGGACGATCTGCGGTCTCCGGAACGGGACGGTCCGCAATCCTATGACGGGCACCCTCTCCGCCGTCTGTGGGCCCTGCTGCGGGGCGAGCGCCACGATCTTTGGGTGGTTGTGATCTACTCGATCGCTGTCGGGGTCCTGTCGTTGGTGCTGCCGGTGGCCGTACAGTCGGTCGTGAACACCGTCGCTTTCGGATCTATCCTGCAGCCGCTTTTCGTACTGACGTTATTCGTTCTCGTAGCACTTGGTTTCTCGGGCTTGATGAACGGTTTTCGCTTGTTCGTCATCGAGATCATCCAGCGACGCATCTTCGCGCGGGTCGCCGCCGATGTCACCCACCGTTTGCTTCGTGTTCGCGCCGAAGCCTTTGACCGCCACTACGGCCCCGAGCTGGTCAACCGGTTCTTCGACGTCGTGACGGTGCAAAAGAGCGGCGCTTTGCTGCTTATGGACGGCCTGTCGCTGTTCATGCAGACGAACGTCGGCATGGTGGTGCTTGCTCTCTACCATCCGCTGCTCCTGGCGTTCGACCTGTTTCTGGTGCTGGTGATGACCTACATCATCTTCGGTCTGGGGCGCGGGGCGATCGGCAGCAGCATTAAAGAGTCGAAGGCCAAGTACGCTACGGCCGCCTGGCTCGAGGAGGTAGCCAGCCATCTCATCGCCTTCAAGTCCGGCGGCGGCGCGCGTTTCGCGACCGAGAAGTCGGATGACCGGGTACGCACCTATCTGCTCGAACGCCGGCGGCACTTCCGGATCGTCCTCCGGCAAGTCGCGGGATCCCTGGCGCTGCAAGCCATCGCCAGCGCCGCACTGCTCGGCATCGGCGGGTGGCTGGTCATTCAGCGGCAGCTCACCCTCGGACAACTCGTGGCGGCAGAGCTGATTGTGACCGTCGTGGTCGGCGGTTTCTCAAAGTTCGGCAAGAAGTTCGAGACCTTCTACGATCTGCTGGCGGCCATCGACAAGCTTGGCGAGCTCATCGATCTCCCGCTCGAGCGCGCCAGCGGCGAACACTTGCCGCCGCTGGCCCAACCGGGCTCCATCCGGCTGCGCAACGTCAGCTTCGGGTATCGCGGCCGACCCGCTATTCTGCGGAATTGCAATTGGGAGCTGTGCCCCGGGGAACGCGCCGGCCTCGTGGGACCGAACGGATCTGGCAAAAGCACCCTGGTCGACATGCTCTACGGACTGCGTGAGCCGAACTCCGGCGTGGTGACAATTGACGATATCGACTACCGCGACGTGAGCCTACTCAGTCTCCGCGAGCACGTGGCCGTGGTCCACGGTCCCGGCATCTTCTCGGGGACCGTGTTCGACAACGTTTCGCTCGGCCGCGAGTCGGTCGATCTGGCCGTGGTCCGCAAAACGCTGCGCGAGGTGGATCTGCTCGACGAGATTCTCGAAATGCCCGATGGACTTCACACCACGCTCACCATGAACGGCCGCCCGCTTTCGGCGGGACAGGGGGCGCGTCTCCTGATCGCCCGCGCGATTGCCGGACAGCCGCGCGTTCTCATCCTCGACGACGCGCTCGATCGAATCGACGACGTGGAGGAGCGAGAGCATCTTTGCCGGATGCTCTTCGCCGCCGATGCGCCCTGGACGGTGCTCTGTGTCACGGAAAGCCCGCAGGTTCTGCACCACTGCCAGCGCGTCTATCGGCTGGTGGACGGGTCGCTCGCTGAAGTCATCGGCCACAATTCGAAACAGGTTCCGGCCACCTTATCGAACTAACGTGAGGACGCCAATGAGAACGGGATACTCGACTCCAGCCATTCGGCGCCCGGACCGCCTTCCGGCGCTTCGCTACGTGGGATCGCCGCGCAGCGCCCGGGTGCTCGCCAGAATCCTCATGACGCTTTTTGCCGTGTTTGCCCTGGCGCTGGTCGTCACCCCCTGGCAGCAGACTGTAAGCGGAAAGGGGAATGTGGTTGCCTTCCAGCCGATCGAGCGGACGCAGAACATCGAAGCGCCAATCGATGGCCGCGTGGTCCGCTGGGAGGTCGTGGAAGGCGCGAAGGTCGCAAGAGACGACCTGATCGTTGAGATATCCGACAACGATCCCGCGATCCTCGACCGCCTCGCCCAGGAACGCGACGCCGTCTTCGGCACGCTGCAAGCCGCCAAGCGGAAGGCCGCTTCGATCGGCGAGAAGATCCGCGGGCTGGAAGAGACCCGGCGAAATGCTTTGCTGGCGGCCCGGTCACGCATCGACGTCGCCCGCGATAAGATCCGAGCCGCCGAACAGGGCGTCGACGCCGCGAAATCCGCCTTCCAAACGGCCCGGCTCAACCTG
>CAYLSS010000521.1:1927-4233 GCA_964385765.1 uncultured Solibacteraceae bacterium | reverse complement strand
GAATCCCGCTGTGTGGTAGCCGGCATCCGCCAGGACCTCCGCCAGAGTCGTGGTGGAGAGGCCCAGTGCCGTATCGTCTATCACGCCATGGTGGTGAGGCGGAATCGACGTCAGCATGGTGATATGTGTCGGCAACGTCCAGGAACTTGGCGAGATCGCCTGTGTAAACACGGCGCCTTCGCCGGCCAGGGCGTCGATATTGGGGCTCGTGTTGCGCTCGTAGCCGTAGCAGCGGAGGTGATCCGCTCGCAGAGTGTCGATTGAGATCAGCAGGATATTCGGGCGGCCGGGAGCGTCCACCGTCCCTGGACTCACACGAGCGACAGTGACGCCGGTGAGTGATATCAGACCGAAAGCCAGCCCTGCCGCGGTGGCCCACCGGAACGCTGCGCGTGAGCTTCGCGGAAACCTGGCCAGCAGTGTCCGAGCTCCAAACAGCACTCCCGCCAGCATCAGCGCCGGCAGCCAGAACTCCGCCAGCCCCTGGCCGCCGAAAGCGCGGTACAGCAGGTGAAGCGCGGTCGGAAACAGGCACACCAGCCAGGCATCCGCATGGAGCGCCGGTCCGCCACCGGAAGCGCCCCTTACCGGAAGCCGTAATAGCGGAAGAATGATCGCCGCCGCCAGGGCTCCAAAGAAGGCGTTCGCCAGCGCCGCCGATCCCAGGAATCTCCACCATCCAGATCCGGCATGGAATGAGTAGTAGCTATAGAGAGTCTCAAGCAAGATCGTTGACCGCGCCATCAGGGCGTCCGGCAGCGTGTGGGTCAGCAGCCACGCGAAACCTGCGTCCCGTAGTTGGGCCCCGGATTCCGTGAGCAAGGCCAGTGCGTCCAGAATAGTCAGCGCCGCCGCGCCGCCGGCCCCAAACAAGATGGCTCGCAGGCCGAATCCGAACGTGCTGGCGAGTTGCTCCCTATGATTCATCCGTCGCCCGTTGAAAGCACTGATTGATGTTCGCCGTCTGTCCACTACAGCTTCAGCAGACTCCGGAGCCGCTTGGTCTGGACCCGGCTCACCGGGATCTCTGTCTGCCGCTTGTCATCCATGCGGAGCTGATAGCTGGACTTGAACCAGGGGATGACTTCCTTGATCCGGTTGATGTTTACGAGATAGGAACGATGGACGCGCCAGAAGACGTCTGGATCCAGGTTCGACTGGAGTTCTTCGATCGTCCGGTAGTTGGACTGCCCTTCGATGTTGTTCGAAACAATCGTGATCAGCCCGTCCTGGATCGAGGCGTAAATCATCTCGTTGGCGTCGATGATGAAATTCCGGTTATTGCTCTTGATGAGCAGCTTGCTGCGCTGCGGACCGTGCGAGGGCTCCTGTGTTGTGGCCGTGGCCGACGCCGCCGCCGACATCGCTCTGGTCCCCTCCAGAACTTCGCGCCGTACGCGATCCACGGTCTGCTGCAGCCGGTTTCGGTCAATTGGCTTCAGCAGGTAGTCCGTGGCTTCCACGCGAAACGCGTCGACCGCATAGTGGTCGAATGCGGTCGCCAGGACGAAATGGGGCAGCGGGGCGCCTTTCTCCTTGAGCTTCCGAATGACACCAAGGCCATTGAGCCCCGGCATCTGCACATCCAGGAAGACCAGGTCGGGCTCCTCTCCGGTGATCAACTCCACCGCTTCCAGCCCGTTGTGAGCGGTGCCGACGATTTCGACGTCAGGGAAGTCCTGTAGCAGATAGCCCAGTTCGTCGCAGGCCAGACGTTCGTCGTCCACCAGGATGGTCCTGATGGTATCGGTTTCCCGTCCCACCATGAGAATGTTAGTATAACATTCTGGCATCTCTAGGAGATCCCGACCGCGACATCCTACCGGATGATCCGCCCGCCTGCAGGCTCAGCCGCCGACAGCAGGAAGAAGAATCCTGGCCCCCAAAGGCGAGCTGTGCAGCAAGGCGCGCGGACGGAGGAATCGCGTGCAAGGATCGATTTCATAAGGAGTTTCGATTGTGGGGAATGAACAACCAGTGAGTATCGCCCCGGCCGATGGAAAGCTAGGCGTCCTGATTCCCGGGATGGGCGCGGTCGGCACTACATTCATGGCCGGCGTTGAAGCCGTGCGCAGAGGACTCGGCAAACCGTTTGGCTCGCTGACCCAAATGGCGTCGATCCGGCTCGGAAAGCGGACGGAAGACCGATCCCCTCGGATCAAGGACTTCGTCCCTCTCGCCGAGTTGAACGATCTTGTCTACGGCGGTTGGGACATCTACGAGGACGACGCCTACGAGTCGGCGGTCAAAGCCGGCGTACTTGAGAAGCCGCTGCTCGAGCAGCTCAAAGAGCCGCTGGCGGCGAC
>CAYLSS010000521.1:0-1917 GCA_964385765.1 uncultured Solibacteraceae bacterium | reverse complement strand
ATTTGAAGAACATTTCGGGACCCAACGTCAAGCAAGTTGGTTCGAAGATGGATCAGGCGGAAGCTTTGATTCAGGACATCCGCGATTTCCAGACATCGACCGGCGTCGCCCGGACGGTGATGCTCTGGTGCGGTTCCACGGAGGTCCATCACAAGCCCGCCTCCTGCCACCAGTCGCTGGCCACGTTTGAGAAGGCATTGACCGAGAGCGATCCCGAAATCGCTCCCAGCCAAATTTATGCGTACGCCGCGCTGAAGTCTGGCGTGCCGTACGGAAACGGGGCGCCTAATCTTAGCAACGACGTTCCAGCGCTGGTCGAGTTGGCGCAGGACCGCGAGGTCCCGCACGCCGGCAAGGATTTCAAAACCGGTCAAACTCTCATGAAGACCATCCTGGCGCCCGGCTTGAAGGCGCGGATGCTCGGCGTGCAGGGCTGGTTCTCGACCAACATTCTCGGCAACCGCGATGGCGAGGTGCTCGAGGATCCGGGGTCGTTCAAGAGCAAGGAAGAGACCAAGCTCAGCGCGCTCGAATGGATTCTGCAGCCGCACCTCTATCCCGACCTCTACAAGAACCTCGTGCACACGGTCCGCATCAACTACTATCCGCCTCGCGGGGATGCGAAGGAGGGCTGGGACAACATCGATATCTTCGGCTGGCTCGGCTATCCGATGCAGATCAAGGTCAACTTCCTGTGCCGCGACTCGATCCTCGCCGCGCCCATCGTCCTGGACCTCGTGCTCTTCCTCGACCTCGCGCAGAGATCCGGCATGAAGGGCGTCCAGGAATGGCTGTCGTTCTACTTCAAGGGACCGATGCACGCGGAAGACATCTACCCCGAGCACGACCTCTTCATCCAACTCATCAAGCTCAAGAACACGCTGCGGTGGATGAGAGGCGAAGACCTGATCACGCACCTGGGTCAGGAATACTACGATTGATCTCGAAGTCCGGGTGTTTCGCGAATCGAAGCCGTCCCCCGCGGGCGGCTTCTTTCGCGGGTAACGTCTGGAAGCGGAGGGAACGATGAAGACACTCGTCATCGGCGGAACGCTGTTCATCGGCCGCCGCCTCGTCCATCGTCTTCTCGAAGAAGGCCGCGAAGTGGCGATCCTGCATCGCCGGGATAAGAATGATTTCGGACGAGAAGTCGAGAACCTGGTCGCTGATCGCAATGATCCGGACGCAATGCGCCGCACCCTGGCCGGACACCGCTTCGACTGGGTTTTCGACAACGTGTATGACTGGGCGCGGGGCACCACGGCCGCGCATGTAGCCGCCACCGCACGCGCCTGCGGGGACTCGGTCGCGCGCTACGTCTTCATGTCCAGTTGCGCGGCTTATGGCGACGGACTCGACGTCACCGAAGACCATCCGCTCGCCCCCGACGATCATCCCGAAAGCTACGTCCGCAACAAGGCGGCCAGCGAACGGGCGCTGTTCAAGCTTCACGTCGAGGAGGGCTTCCCGGCGGTCACCCTGCGCCCGCCCTATGTTTATGGGCCGGAGAATCCCTTCTATCGCGAGGCCTTCTTCTGGGATCGTCTCAGGGACAACCGGCCCATCATCGTGCCGGGCGACGGGAGCCGCCTGATGCACCTGGTCTACGTCAAGGATCTCGTCGAAGCCTGCCTGCTTGCGGCGAAGACCAATGCCGCGTCCGGTGAGGCGTTCAATGGGGCCGATTCCGCGCCGGTGACGCAGGAGGAACTGGTTCGGGCTCTGGGCCGGGCCGCCGGTATCGAGCCGCGCACCGTTCCTGTGCCGCGGGAGAAGATCGAGGCCGCGGGCGGAGAGGTCATGGGCGAGAAGCTCTACTTCGGTTTCTACTATGACATGCCGCCGATCACCGAGAACATTGACAAGATCCGCCGCCTGCTGGGCCGCCACTACAGCAACGATGCCATCCTTGAAACC
>CAYLSS010000520.1:224-4238 GCA_964385765.1 uncultured Solibacteraceae bacterium | reverse complement strand
ACTGGCACACCCACATGACGCTGCTTGCGCTCGCCGCCGGCAAGGACGTCTACATCGAGAAGCCGCTCACGCAGACCATCCACGAGGGACACCTGATCCGCGACGCCGCCCGCAAGTACGACCGGATCGTGCAGGTCGGCACACAGCGCCGCAGCGGCGAGCACTTCCATCAGGCTGCCGAGCTGGTGGCCAATGGCGAGCTGGGCGACACTTGCCTGATCAAGGCCTGGGGCTGCCAGTTGCGCGACACCATCGGCAACCCGCCCAACGGAACCCCACCCCCGACGGTCGACTATGACGCGTGGCTCGGACCGGCGCCGAAGCGTCCCTTCAACAAGAATCGCTTCCACTACAATTGGCGCTTTTTCTGGGATTACGGCAACAGCGAGCTCGGCAACCAGGGCATACACCTGATCGATGTCGCGATGATGGCCATCCAGAAGATGCGGGGGCTCGAGAATTCGCTTCCGACGCGCGTGATGAGCAACGGCGGCATCTATTGGCTGGATGACGCGAAAGAAGTTCCGGACACTCAGGTGGTCACCTACGACTACGGTGACTTCATGCTGACCTGGGAGCTCCGCAGCTTCGGCCGGCACAACCCGGTGGAGGAGATCGGCTTCGGAACCGCCTTCTACGGATCTGACGCCAGCTTGGTAGTGGGTCACGACGGCTGGAAGATATACGATCGTGGCAACAAGGTGGCCGCCACCGGAGAGTCGACCCCGCTGCTCCACGAGCAGAACTTCCTCGAGTGCGTCAAGAGCCGGAAGCGCCCGAACAGCGACGTCGAGATCGGCCGTCTCAGCACGACGATTTGCCACCTCGGCAACATCTCGCATCACCTCGGACGCAGCATCGAGTTCGACCCGAAAAACGAGGACTTCGGCCAGGATCACGTAGCCAACAACATGCGCTACAAGCAGTACCGGAAGGAATACCCGCTGCCGAAAGTGTAGGCGTCATTTTCCGCCGGTACACATGCGCAGCGAAGCGCGCTAATCGTCGAGCCGGCCCGCCCCTATTCGACACCTCAACTCGATATCTGAGGCGTTTCGCCCGTCCGGTATACTATCCCCCATGATTGCCCTCGGCATGGACATTGGCGGGACCAACATCAAGGCCGGCGTGGTCGACGACACGGGGACCGTGATCAGGCAGAACTCAGCCGCCACGCCGATCTCACCGGACGAGTTTCGGCGGACCGTCACGTTCCTGGTTCGGGAACTGGGCGTGGAGGCCGAATCACTGGCCGGAGTGGGCATCGCCTGCAAGGGGATCATCGACTACGAGACGACTAAGATCCGGGTGATGCCCGGACTTCTACGGCCGCTCGAGGGAGAGTATCTGAAGCATCTCGTTGATCTGGATCTGCCTGTTTTCGCCGACAATGACGCCAAGGCAGCCATGGTCGGGGAGATGGTTTGGGGAGCGGCGCGCAACCGCCGCGACGCCATCTTGTTGACGCTCGGCACCGGTGTCGGCGGCGCCATTGTAGCGAATGGCCAAATGGTGCGAGGGGTCAGCGGCGTCGCCGGTCACCTGGGACACGTCACCGTCGAGACCGACGGTCCCACCTGCATCTGCGGCAACTACGGCTGCGTGGAGTCTCTGTTCTCAGCCGACGCGATCGAGAGCGAAGCCTACCGCATCGTCCACAACGGCTGTGTCTCTACCCTGACGGACGAGTTCCGCGACCACCCCGAGCGCGTAACCTGCAAGGACGTCTTCGACCATGCCGAGCGCGGCGATGCCGCAGCGCGCCGCATCCGTGATTCAGCCATACGCCACTTGGCGGGGGCGATCGCCGGCCTCCTGCATGCCCTGGACCCGGAGGTCGTCATCCTTGGCGGTCAGATCGTCGAGGCCGGCGAGGCACTGCTCACCCCCCTGACCACCGAGGTTCACCGCCGCACCGAAGGACTGCTGTCCCGCAATGTTCCGATCGTGGTGCAGCAGGTGAAGGATCGGTCGGGTGTCACCGGCGGCGCCGCCCTGGTGTTCAAAGAGGTACGGTCTTCTTGAAGCACCGGCTGCTACCGCCAGTAGCGGATCCCGGGTTCGGGCTCGCCCGGGGGGAACATCAGATAGTAGAGGAAACGTCTCTCGTAGGGCATCGTTTCAACGTTTCCGGGCTCCTTGAGCTGAAACTCCAGGTCGCCGACCTTCAGGGCGCCTGTCCGACGGCGCAAGCCGTCTTCTTCGGCTTCGAGCAGAATGAATTGCGGATCCGCCGGGTCCTGGCGATTCCAACCCATCCGGTCAATGCCGTCGGTGAGGTTGCCCTGCCGCTCCACTCGGAACCGCCAGTTCCAGTACAGCATGTACGCCGCCGGTCCCGGTTTCCAATCGCGCGGGAACTTGAACATGTCTTCCAGCATCTCCGCCGTATACCAGCCCCAGGATCGGATCTCGCCGGTGTCGCGCAAGTCAGACATGGGCACCAGGATGAGGGTGTCTTCGGTAACGTCCGGACAGAGCCTCACAAGATCGTGCCACAGGCCTCGCTGGTAGGCCCAACTGGCGCGGTAATCGTCCTGGACACGCAGCGCCACGGCCGCCATTCCGACGAGCAACACCACGATCACGGCCACCGCCAGGTATCGCCCCCGATAGATTCGGGCCAGAAATACTAACAAGGACGCTACACAGGCGAAGAGGATCGAGGCGCCGATGACGGCCGGCATGTGTACTCGGGTGGCGCGGCCATGCACGACGATCGCGGGGACCGTGAATGCGAGCGGATAGGCCAATACGAGCAAAATCGCCCCGGTGCGTGCGGTTCGCAGCATCTGCTTCACGTATTCCCGTGCAATCCTGTTCCGAGCCTTCCGATCAGCGACGCTATCGTAGTGCCGTGCCAGCCGCGCCGCCGGGATCTCGATCCAGTCGAGCAGCAACAGCAGGGAGAGAAGCAGCGGGATCAGCAGCCACAGCCAATCACGATCTAGCTGTCTGAACGCGTTGTGGGACACGGTATAGAAAGCGCCCAGCGAGGTAATCGGTCCGAGCGCCATTTGCTGGAAGGGCCACGTCAACGCCTCGCGGAGGCTCGGGGTATCCCGCACTACTGCACCCAGGCTGGTCCGCAGCACCGCGGAGGCAACCAGCAGTCCAGAAAGAGCGCATCCGTACAGGAGGAATTCGCGCAGCAGGCGGCGATCCCATCGGCGCCCCAGCAGCGGGATGGCCGCCGCCAGCGGAAACACGGTTTCATAGCCGAAGAGCGGCACAATCACCAATGGCAGCGACAACCAGCGCCGACCGGAGAGATACACGTGAGCCGCCAGCAGGAGGAACAGAATGGAAGGCTGGCCGCCGTGGGACAGCGTGAGATAGACCTGCGAGACGACGTCGGCCGGAAAGAGCGCGAACGCCATCACTCCAATCAGCGCCGGCAGAGCCCCCAATTGGAGCCGCTTGAGGAGCAGGTAGAAGAGCACTGCATTGGCCGTCACGATCAGGTAGCCGATTATGTACATTAGCGTCAGGCCGCCCCAGTGGCCGGCGATGGTCCCGCTGGCATAGAGAAAGATCTCGTGGAAAGGACGGCCTTGCGTGTTCCGCAATTGGAACATGCCCTTGAAATGGCGCCACCAGTCCGCAGCGTCAAACTGCATCGCGGGCGGAATGCGCAGGTAATCATCCTCGTAGAGGCCGAAGTCGGCGCAGTGCCAGTAGCGAAACACCCATATCAGCAGCGCTACCCCGGCAATCACGTACGCGGTGGGCAGATAAGTCTCGGTAGAGGGCGGCACGGGCAACGAAGCGTCTGGTCTCGGGGGCCGTTTCTTTCGTTGTCGCGCCTGACGTGTCTCCGCGCTCATGGGATAGCGAGCGTCCTCTTACTGCTGCGCTTCTTCATTCCAACCCTCGGGAACGCTGTCCATGCGGCCGTCGATACCGAAGATCACCGCATGATGGTCCCAGATGGCTCCCTCTCCCGTGATCCAGCCGGCATCCATATGGTCCGTCATCTTGCGGCACAGGCCGCACTGCCAGCCCGCGCCAAGA
>CAYLSS010000520.1:0-214 GCA_964385765.1 uncultured Solibacteraceae bacterium | reverse complement strand
CTCCTCGACCCCGAATCTCTGCCGATACTCGCGGAGCGTCGCGAGCACATCTTCGAGATCCTGGAACGCGCGGCCGATGGTGAAGGTTCGATGGTCGCCGATGTGGGTGATCCCGCGGTCCCACTTTATCTGCCACTGGTTGGTCTCTATGTAGTGCAGCAGGATGATGTTCGTCGCCCCTTCGACCAGCAGCAGTTCGCCGGGCGGGATCCGG
>CAYLSS010000519.1:0-4276 GCA_964385765.1 uncultured Solibacteraceae bacterium | reverse complement strand
AGCTTCGCGACGACGGCCTCCTGCACTGGACCACAAACCCCGTGCCCGACCTCTTCAGCGTCGAGCGCAAACCCCTGAAGCCCGGCAAGGTCATCCAGATCTACGAGCTCAAATACGGCCGCTACGCCCGGCTGAACGACCCGGTAGTGCGCCGCGAATTCCACCTCACCGAGCCGTACCGTCCGGTGGCGGGCTCCTTCTGGACCGGGCTGGCGCCGTCGCCGCTCTATTGGCATCTTTTTCCAAACGGCCTCGCGCCTCATCCGGACCCCGAACTGGAGTAAAATATCCGCTTTCGTGGACCAATCTTTCTATCACGCTCTCGCCGCCGGCGGACTCCGCATGCCAATCGGCGCTGATCTCGTCCTGAATCAGGCGGATGACCCGGAATCAACCCGGCTCGACGGCCGCCTCCTGGGCCAAGTGGTCGAGCGCTCCGCCCGCCTCTACGAAACACCGCTCGCCGTTCCGCTGATGGATCTCCGGCTCGAGAAGGTTGACCTGCTGCTCCGCCTCGGCATCCCTGAACGCAATGTCGATTTGTTCCATTTCGAGGAGCCTCCGGACGAACAACTCCTCGACGCCTCACGAGCCACTGCGGGCGATCCCTTCCCGGCCGCCAGCCAGGCTCACTTCGGCGCCATTCGCTACATTGCTTCGGAAACCGATCTCGTCCCGATCGGCATGCTGATCGGACCCTTTTCACTCATGACGAAGCTGCTGGTGGACCCGATTGTCGCCGTGGCCATGGCCGGCATGGGGTTAACCGCCGAGGAAGATCCGTCGGTGCTGCTCGCCGAGCGCGCCCTGCTGCTCGCCGAACAGGCTACCTCCCGGTCGCTGCGGGCCCAGATCGAGGCGGGCGCCAAAGCAGTTATCGTTTGCGAGCCGGCGGCCAACATCGTCTACCTCTCGCCCAAAATGCTCTCCGCAGGCGCCGATACTTTCGAGCGGTTAGTCATGGAGCCGAACCTGCGGCTGCGCCGGCAAATGCGCGATGCCGGCATCGACCTCGTCTTTCACGACTGCGGCGAGTTGAACCACTTCATGGTGGAGCAGTTCGCCACCCGGCTCGACCCCGCCATCCTCAGCCTCGGCAGTTCGAGAACGCTCTGGGAGGACGCGCGGCTGGTCCCCGACAGCGTCGTGCTATTTGGCAACCTCCCCACCAAGACCTTCTATTCCGATGCCCAGATGCCGGTCGAGGAGGTGGAACGCCGCACCTGCGAATTGATCGCCCGGATGCGCGCCACCGGCCACCCTCACATTCTCGGCTCCGAATGCGACGTGCTCTTCGTGCCGGACGCCATCGACAGAATTCTCCGCAAGGTCGAGGTCATGTGCCGCTGCCGATGTGCTTGAGCGCTGCGTGTAGCTCGTAGCGCTGCTGCGCCTCGCGCACCTTCCACACCGGCAACTGGCCCTCCTCGGTGACCACTCCGGCCGCCCATCCAAGCGGTGTGACATCGAAATAATGGTTCTCGACCGCGACGTTGCGCATCGGTTCGGAAACGATCTCGGCAGTCGGCCGGGCTGTCCCGGCCGGCGCCTCATAGCCGGCCGGCAGAATCTTCTGTGTGCCTGACAGCACGTACATCTGACGACTCAAATACCGCGCGGCCATCGCCAGCAGCGAAGTCCCTACCTTGTTCACCACTCCACGGGATGAGATCGCATCCGCGCCGACGATGACGATATCGGCGCGGCGGGTAAGGTCCAGCAGTGCGGCGTCGAGCGCGAGCGTGACCTCTAAACCCGCTTCACCCAACCTGCGCGCGAGTTCCACACCCTCACCAACAGGACGGGATTCAGTGCATAGCACCCGGAAGCGCCGGCCCGCCGAATGCGCCGCCAGCAGGCTGTCACGGACCGTCCCGCTCGCCGAATAGGTCAGTATGACGCCGCCGTCTTCGATGAGCGGAAGTGTATGCTCCGCAATCCGCGACCCGGCGGCGCTCAGACCGGCGGCAAAGTTCTCGCACACCCGCCGCAGGCTTCCGGAAGACACTGATTCCCAGAGCGCCCGGTTGGCCAGGTTCACCAACGGCGCCATCGACGGCTGAGCTCGCACCAGTTCCCGGCACGCTTGCTCCAGCGTCTCGGCAAAGGGCTCGGCCTCGGCGGCCGCAGGCAGCAATTCGGCCGCCCTCCGGGCGATCTCCAAGGCCCCGCTGCGATTATCGGACCGCAGCTCCGCAATCCCCCGTTCCAAGGCCTTCGGCAACATCGATGTCTCCTTTAGGCCATCATTTTGCCACCCCGCCAGCCCTCGTCGCAGCTCCGGGACCGTCGAGTGGCCCGCCAAAGCGGTAACAACAGCCTCAAGGAAATTAGTGGCGTGGTTTAGCCGGAGACTGCGATGATGATCGCGTTGCGATTCTTCTTCCTCCTCGGAACAGCCAGGTGTCAGGCTGTTCCACTCAGTAGCATCTCGGCTAAGCGGTCGCGGGTCACCTCATAGGCCCGGCGCGCGGCAATCACTCGCGGCGCCTCCTGGTCGCATGGCGCCCTGCTGACACGCCACCGCTGCACTTCCCTGGACCACCGCCGGAACGCGACGCGGTACTCGTTGCGCCGTCGCCTCAATTCGTTCGTTCCATTCATACTTTGTTTAGACGAACCGCGCTTCCGGAAAGGCGGAAGATTCTATCCAGTCGCTGGAATTCGGAGCCGGACGGTTCTATCCGCGCCTCTAACTGTAACCGCCGAAATGCTCTCCTCCCGCCCTCCGCCGGAACGCTTCCCAAAACGCCCCACGTAACGCCCTGTTCAACCAGGAGTCACCTTAATACAGATCGCCGGAATGCGAGGCTCGAATCGTGACAGACAAATCAATTTCGCTCTTTACGCTCTATGGTTTCGAGGTCAAGGTCGATCTCTCGTGGATCGTCATTGTTGTCCTCGTCACCTGGTCGCTCGGAGCCGGCTATTTCCCGGCCGTGATTGAGAACCAGCCTGCCCACATCTACTGGATCATGGGACTCGCAGGCGCCTTCGGATTGTTCGGCTCCATCATTCTTCACGAGCTTGGCCATTCCGTCGTGGCCAGGCGATTCGGCATTCCGATGAAAGGAATCACCCTCTTTATCTTCGGCGGAGTCGCCGAAATGGAAAAGGAACCACCCACCCCGAAATCCGAACTGCTAATGGCGATTGCCGGTCCGATCGTCAGCATCGCGCTGGCCGGGCTCTTCTTCCTGGCCAATTTCACCGGCGGCCGGCTTGGCTGGCCGTCCCAGGCCAATAGCATCTTTCTTTACCTGGGCAGCATCAACGCGCTGCTGGTCGCCTTCAACCTCGTCCCGGCCTTCCCGCTCGACGGCGGCAGAGTGCTCCGCGCCATCCTGTGGGAACGAAAGAAGGATCTGAGAAAAGCGACCCGGACTGCGTCAGGCATCGGCTCCGGCTTCGGCCTCGTGTTGATTCTCCTCGGTGTCGTCAGCTTCTTGAGCGGCAACTTCATCGGCGGCATGTGGTGGTTCTTGATCGGGATGTTCCTCCGCGGCGCCTCCAAGATGTCATACCAGCAGGTTCAGCTTCGGAAGGCCCTCGAAGGGGAGCCGGTAAGCCGGTTCATGAAAACCGACCCGGTGACGGTCACTCCGAACACGACACTGGACGAATTCGTCAACAACTACCTGTACAAGCACCATTTCCAGATGTTCCCGGTCGTGCGCGATCGCGACAACCTCACCGGCTGCATCACGGTGGACGACGTCAAGAAGGTGTCGCGCGACGAATGGAAACAGAAAAGTGTCCAGGATGTCATGCATCAGTGCTCCGAAAAGAACACCGTGAGCCGCGACACGGACACGATGCGGGTTCTCTCGCAAA
Organism: uncultured Solibacteraceae bacterium; assembly: GCA_964385765.1. Classification (GTDB taxonomy): domain Bacteria; phylum Acidobacteriota; class Terriglobia; order Bryobacterales; family Bryobacteraceae; genus CAWELS01. The sequence goes on along the minus strand of CAYLSS010000519.1, from coordinate 442 downwards.
TGCAAAGAACCGGCAACCAACGCATGCTCGTGGTCGAAGACGCATCCCTGGCTGGAGTCGTTGTGCTCAAGGACATGCTCAACTTCCTCAATCTCAAGATGGACCTCGAGGATGATAGCGAACCCCCCGGAGACCTGACGCCGTCCCGGGCAATGTCCAAGTAGCCTGCTCGGCCACCGGCCCGTCCCAGTTTCCGTACGGTCGCGATCGCCACCTTCTGATCGCGGCCGTTTTTTTATCTCCAACCCCCTTGAAACCTGGCTTCCCCGCGGTCACCCGCACCGGTCTGCCGCCTACCGGCCTGCCCCCCAACGTCTCGCAAGACGGCGTCTGGCCCCAGCTCTACGCCGCCCAATGGTTCTTCGACATTCGGCAGGAATTGGGCTGCCCCCTCTTTGCCGGGGCGGCCATGGAAGGCCGCTCCCCCACCATCCACGGAGAC
>CAYLSS010000518.1:3299-4295 GCA_964385765.1 uncultured Solibacteraceae bacterium | reverse complement strand
GTGGGGACGGCGTGGTCGCGGAGCAGGTGATCGCTTCGCTCGAAGAGCTGCTCGAGGAGTGCGCCGCCCTGGACCTCTTCCGGCGGCGCTGCGATAACCTGTATGAACGCGTCCGGGCGCTGTTCTTTCTTTACGCAATCCATCGCTTTCACATCCCCGCCAAGGTGTCCTCGAAGACCGGCTCTCTGATCCCCTTCAACGGTTACAACCAGCTTCTCCGGCGCCGCTTCGAGGAGGCGATCGAGATATTCCTGGCCGTTGAGTCGCGGACCGGGCCTAACGACGCGATCTCGAGCGCCCTTGCCGCCGCCTACCGTCAACTTGGATTCCAGACCCTCGCCGATCAGGTTCGTCACAGCGTGCGATCGGTTCGTGGCAACCAATGGATGTTCCGAACAGGGCACCCCTTGGACCACCCCCTCCGCATCCATCGCGACCTGCTCACTCCCTGCCGGCGAAGCAGGCTATACCCGATCGTGCGCGAAGCGACGCCGGTTCGAGTCGACCTCAGTCACAGCGGCTGGAGTGACATATTCTTCCTCGGCATGGACTATCCCGAGGGAGCACGCGTGCTCAACATTTCAGTCGACCTTTGCGTGCGATCGGGCAACCGGTCGCCGCAGCCGCCCGTGGAGGCATACTTCCGGGTCATCGAGCAGCCAATCCTGCGACTGGCGAGTGTGGACCTCGGAGTCGTGGCCGAGATCCGCACACTGGCGGAAGTCTTCGACTTCGCCAAAGACTACCTTGGTCTCCTGAAAGCCGCTGTGATCGCTTCCGGGCTGATTCCTCCCGGGATGGAGGGAGCCAATCAGCCGCTTGCCGACCTCCTGGGGCAGCTCACCGGGCGCGTGGGAGTTGGCATCGAGCTGGTCAGCCGTGTCAATGACATTCCCAAAGGATCACGCCTGGCCGTTTCGACGAGCTTGCTCGCTAGCCTGATCGCCGCCTGCATGCGGGCCACCGGGCAGACCACGACTCTTGCCGGCAGTCTCG
>CAYLSS010000518.1:0-3289 GCA_964385765.1 uncultured Solibacteraceae bacterium | reverse complement strand
GCTGGTGGCCGCCCGGGCGATTCTCGGCGAGTGGCTCGGCGGCTCCGGCGGCGGCTGGCAGGACTCCGGCGGGGTGTGGCCCGGCATGAAGCTGATCCAGGGTGTCCCCCCTTCACCGGAAGACCCCGAGCACGGCGTCAGCCGCGGATGCCTCCTTCCAAGACACCAGGTTCTAGGACCCGATCAGGTGTCATCCCGTATGCGCGAAGAATTGGAACGGAGCCTCGTGCTGGTCCACGGCGGCATGGCGCAAGACGTTGGCCCGATACTCGAGATGGTCACCGAAAAGTACCTGCTCCGCTCCGGCGCCGAGTGGCAGGGACGCCAGGAGGCAATTCGGATTTTCGACAACCTGGTGGAGGCGCTCGCGAAAGGCGATGTGGCCGCTCTCGGCAAGCTCACCCAGCGCAACTTCGACGGTCCGATACAGACCATCATTCCGTGGGCCAGCAACTACTACACCGACTCCCTCGCGAGCCGGGTGCGCGACGAGTTCGGGAGCGGGTTCCGGGGCTTCTGGATGCTCGGTGGCATGTCCGGCGGCGGCATGGGATTCCTGTTCGAGCCTGATCAGAAACCCCGTGGTCGGGAACGCCTCCTCGAAATCATGAGGGCGGCCAAGCGCCGCCTCGAGCATGCCGTCCCCTTTGCCATGGAGCCGGTCGTGTATGACTTCACGATCAACGAAACCGGAACCCGAGCCAGGCTGCTCCATTCCGAGGAGGCGCTCATGCCACCCGGCTACTACACGCTCACGGTGCCGGGGATCCTGCGGCAGGAGCTGCGCTTACTGCCGGCGGCCCGCCGCGCCGAGTTGGAGCAGTTCAATCTCGCCTGCCGGACCGACCCCGAGCTGAGCGGCATGGTGCAGACCATGTTCGATCGCCTGCTTCCCCAATCCGACAACGACGGTGATGAGCACTCGTCCAATCTCGATACGCTCCTGGCCGAGTTCGGCTTTGACCGGGTCCAGCACGAACAGATCCGCGCCGATCTCCGCAGCGGGCGCATCGGACTGGCGCAGAACCGCATGCCGGTATCGAGCAGGATCGAAGATCCTTTCCCGGAAGAAGTCATCGACGCCACTGACGGGCTTTCGGAGTCGTGCCGCGATGTTGGCGAGGCGGCTCTAGCCGATGGCGCCATCGCCGTTGTCTCGCTCGCCGGCGGTGCGGGAAGCCGCTGGACAAAAGGCGCCGGTGTCGTCAAGGCGCTGAATCCCTTCTGCCGTCTGGGTGGCAGGCACCGGAGTTTCATCGAAATCCATCTTGCCAAGAGCCGCCACGCCGGTCGCCGCCATGGCACAGTCCTTCCCCATGTCATCACGACCAGTTACCTGACTCACTGCCCGATCGCCGACTACCTGGCCTCAGTGGACAACTACGGCTATCCCGGCTCGCTCCATCTCTCACCGGGCAAAAGCGTCGGCCTTCGCCTCGTCCCGATGGCGCGCGATCTCCGGTTTGCCTGGGAAGAGATGCCCCAGCAACTGCTCGATGAACAGGCGCAGAAGGTCCAGGACAGTCTTCGCAACGCCCTCATTCAGTGGTCGCTCACAGCCGGAGAAGGCAGTGACTACACCGAGAATCTGCCACTCCAGTGCCTCCATCCGGTCGGCCACTGGTACGAGATCCCGAATCTCATGCTCAATGGTGTCCTTAGCCAGATGTTGGAGGAGCAGCCCCGGCTGAAGCACCTGATGGTGCACAACATCGACACGCTCGGCGCCGATGTTGATCCCGCGCTCGCCGGCCTTCACATTGAACGAGATGCCGTCCTGACCACCGAGGTCATCAGCCGCCGGATTGAAGATCGCGGCGGCGGACTCGCCCGAGTCGACGGACAACTCCGCCTCGTCGAAGGTTTGGCGCTGCCGCGCGAGGAGATCGAGTTCGAACTCTCCTACTACAACAGTGCGACAACCTGGGTGAACATCGACCGTTTGCTGGCCTTCTTCGGGCTCTCGAAAGCCGATCTCGCCGACAACAATAAGGTCGTCTCCGCCGTTCGCGCCATTGCCAGCCGCATGCCGACCTACATTACGCTCAAGGACGTTAAGAAGCGCTGGGGGAAGGGCCAGGAAGACATTTTCCCTGTCTGCCAGTTCGAAAAGCTGTGGGGCGACATGACCGCGCTGCCCGAACTCCAGTGCGACTTCGTCGTCGTGCCCCGCCTGCGAGGCCAACAGATCAAGGAAGTATCTCAACTTGACGGCTGGTTGCGAGACGGCTCAGCGGCTTATGTGGAATCGCTTTGCGAGTGGGAGTAGCGATGGCGGCGGAACTCGGTCTTGGATTGATCGGCATCGGCAGGGCTTGGGGAGACGTCGATCCGGTGGTTTCCGATGAGCGGCAGGCCCGCGAGTTGCTGGAGCGGGCGCTAGCGCTCGGCATTCGCTTCTATGACACGGGGCCCTCATACGGAGAAAGAGAGACCCGCGTCGGGGCCTTCCTGCGCACCCTGACAGCCGAGCAGCGGCGCTCGATCCGCGTCGCGACGAAGCTGGACGAGCACTGGGATCCGGACCGCCAGGAGCCATTCGTCGACCACAGTCGGGACGCGCTCTGCCGAAGCCTGGACCAGAGGAGCGTAGGTATCCGGGAGTTTCGTGGGCAGCTATCAAGCTTTCTGGAGTCGACCACACCGGTGGCGATCACGCGGCACGGCGAGACCGTGGGTTTCTACGTTCCGCGGTGATCGCGCAGTGACCGACCGCGGCGGCGGTTTCGGGAGATATACTGTTTGGACACTCCGAAGGGTGGAGATGGTAGCTGCAGGCGGGAGGTATTGGAATGGCACTGGCACGCATGGACAGGCGATCGTGGATCCGCGGCCTGATCGGTTCCGGGGCGCTGCTTGGTCTTGATGCGACGTTCACGGCCGAGCGCACGGACGCCGCGCAGATCGGTCCGAACGACAAGATCAAAGTCACGAAGATCGAGACCTTCGTATTGAAGAACTCGTGGGTCTTTGTCAAGATCTCGACCGATGCCGGGATTACCGGCTGGGGCGAGATGCTCAAGGATGACGCGAAGGCCTGCGCGGCCGGAGCACTCGAGGTCGGGGACTATTTGATTGGCCAGGACCCGCTGCCGGTTGTCCATCACTGGCAGGCGATTCACCGCGGGGCGTTCTACCGCGGCGGTCCGATCAAGACGGCGATCAGCAGCGGCATAGACCAGGCGCTGTGGGACATCAAGGGCAAGGCTTTCGGCGTACCGGTTTACAAGCTGCTGGGGGGGCCGACGCGCGAGCGTGTGCGTGTCTATGGGGAGGTCAGCGAGATCAC
>CAYLSS010000517.1:0-4299 GCA_964385765.1 uncultured Solibacteraceae bacterium | reverse complement strand
CCGCGAGGACCACGGCGCCGTGCTGATCAACTCCAAGGGCCAGCAGGGGACGGATAATATCTGGGGTAAGAAGGCCCGGTGGGTGGATTACTCGGCAGAGGTGGACGGCAAGCAGGTCGGCGTCGCGATGTTCGACCATCCGGAGAACCTTCGCCATCCCACCGGCTGGCACGCCCGCGGCTACAGCCTGAATTCTGCTAATCCATTCGCCCGCCGCAGTTTCGAGGGCGATGATGCGCCCAGCGGCGAGCATACGATTCCCGAGAGCGAAACCCTCTCCTTGCTTTACCGCATTGTGATTCACGAGGGGCAGACCGATGCCGAGCAAATCGAGGCGTGGTACGCGAATTTCGCGCGATAGGCAGAGGAGGAAGAAGACATGGACCGAAGGACGTTTCTGGCCTCGACGCTCGCCGCCGGCGTCCCCGCTACGGCGAACGGACGCAAGATCAAGATCGGTTTTCTCGGCGGCGCCTATTCGCACACCGAGGGCAAGCTGGAGGTCCTCGCGAAGTCGTCCGACTTCGACTTTGTCGGTCTCTTCGAAGAGGATCCCGAGCTCAGGGACTCGTTCCGCAAGGACGGCGTTCAGCTCATCGGACGGGACGAGTTGCTCGACGACAGCGCCATCGAGGTGATCGCCGTTCAGTCTGCTCCGCCGGACCATGCCCGGCACGCCATGATGGTGCTGGAGGCGGGCAAGCATCTGCACCTGGAAAAGCCGCCCGCGCTGGACGTCCCGTCATTCCGCGCCGTGCTGGATCTGGCCGCGCGCAAGGACCGCATTGTTCAGCTCGGCTACATGTGGCGGCACCACCCGGGATTCGCCAAAATCTTCGAGATAGTCCGCAACGGCTGGCTGGGCGACGTGTACTTCGTCGAGGCCACCATGAACAAGTCGCTCGACGCCGATCGCCGGCCGGAATGGGCCATATACCGCGGCGGCCAGATGTTCGAGCTCAACTCGCACGTTATTGACCAGGTGGTGCGGCTGCTGGGCCGGCCGAACCGCATTACGCCGTATCTCAAAAAGCACGGCGATTTTGACGACAGCCTGGTGGACAATACCGTGGCCGTCTTCGAGTACAGCGGCGCCCTGGCACTCGTGGTGGGCGCGACGCTGACGCCGAACTCGAGCCGACACCGGAGCTTCGTGGTCCGGGGCACGCTCGGCAGCGCCACGATGAAGCCCATCGACAATCCTCGCCTCGAGCTCGACCTCGAGCAGGCCGCCAGCCCCTACCAAAAAGGCGTTCAAACAGTGGAACTGCCGCCCTACGAGCGATACGTGGGGGACTTCAAGGAGTTGGCCGCGGCCATCCGTGGCGAGAAACCGATCGCGGTAACGCCTGAGGAGGACCTCATGGTCCAGGAGGCTCTCATCACGGCATCCCGCATGTGAGGCTGACCATGACACACCCCAACAGAAGAGAATTTCTCGCCGCAACGGCGATGGGAGCGGGAATGAGTGCTGCGGAAACCAACTACAAGAAGCCGGGCCACTTCACCATCGACTGCCAGAGCCACCTGTTCGTGCCCGAGTTGATCGAGTTCATGAAGAAGCGCAAGGATCCGCCCTACGCTTACGAGAAAGACGGCGACGATTACGTTGTGGTCGGCGAATGGACGCGGCGCCTCCGGCCCCACCACACCGATATCAAGGCCAAGATGGCCGACATGGACGAAGCGGGCATCGACATGACGGCGCTCAGCATCAACGATCCCGGTCCGGAACTGTTTGGCGAAGACGGCGTCATCGTGGCGCGCATGGTGAATGACCACATCGCCGGTATCGCCGAGAAGTACCCGGACCGGTTCTTCGGCCTGATCGTTCTGCCGCTGCAGGACGTGGATGGCTCGCTGGCCGAACTGGAGCGCTGCGTGGACCGGCTGGGCATGAAGGGCATCCTGCTCTATTCGAACCTGGCCGGCACGTTTCCCGACGAGCCGCAGTTCCGACCCATGTTCGCCATGGCGGAGAAGCGCGGCATCCCGGTGCTTCTGCATCCTGCTTACCCGGTGACCTATGAGCAGACCAAGGGCTACAGCATGGTGGCCGGGCTCGGGCTCATGTTCGACACCACCATCGCGCTGGCCCGGCTCATTCTGGCCGGCGTGCTCGACCAGTATCCAAAGCTGAAGCTAGTCTGCCCCCACGTAGGCGGGACGCTGCCCTACCTCATCGGTCGCATCGATCATCAGACGCAGGTGCTCAAGCGCGGCGCCGAGAACATCACCAAGCCTCCGAGCGAGTATCTGCGGAACATCTACCTCGACGCGGTTTCGCCGATTCCGATGGCGATCCGCTACGGGATCGACTTCGTGGGCGCCGACCAGATGCTCTATTCGAGCGACCATCCGTGGGTGGACCCGAAAACCATTGTCTCCGGCGTGAAGTCGATTGGACTGTCGAACTCCGAGCAGGCGCAAGTGTTCGGCGGAAACGCGAAGCGGATGTTCGGACTATGAAACTCACACGGCGAGCCCTGCTCGCGAGCCTTCCACTGATGTCCTGCTCATCAACCACGTCCACGCCGGAGCAGCGCTTCCGCCTGGCGATCTGCAACGAGACGTTCCAGAACGCCAGTTTTGCCGAGGGCTGTCTCCTGGCGCTGGAAACCGGCTACACCGGCCTTGAGATCGCTCCGTTCACGCTGTCCGAGGATCCGGCGTCGATCCCTGCCGCCCGGCGCAAGGAGTGTCGCGACTTGATGGCGTCGGCGGGCGTCGGCTATGTCGGGCTGCACAGTCTTCTAACCGTGCCGCGCGGCGAGTTGCACATAACAACGCCCGATGACGCGGTGCGGAATAAGAGCTGGCAGTATTTCCGCGCGTTGATCGATCTGTGCGCGGACCTTGGCGACGGCGGCGTCATGATTCTGGGCTCGGGCAAGCAACGCCGGGCGCTCGAAGGCGACACGGTCGAGGACGCGACCAAGCGGTTGCGCGACGGGCTGGCCGACATTGCGCCCCATGCGGAAAGCCGCGGCGTAATGGTGTTGCCGGAGACCCTGGCGCCCCACCTGTGCAACGTGCTCACGTCGCTCGACGAGACCGTGGCCATGGTGAAGGAGATCAGCCACCCGGCCATCCGCACAATGTTTGACACGCACAACGCGGTGGCCGAAACCGAGCCCCACGATGAGCTGATCAAGAAGTATGCCGAGTATATCGAGCACGTCCACATCAACGAGATGGACGGCCGTCATCCCGGTACCGGCGACTACGACTTCTCCGTGCCGCTCCAGGCGCTTCGCGACATCGGCTACGATAAGTGGCTGTCGCTCGAGGTCTTCCAGTTCGAGCCGAGCGGCGAGGAAGTCGCCCGCGCCTCGGCTGATTACCTCCGCAACATCGAAGCCGGGCTGAGCTAATTTCGCTCGGCCAGAAGCAGGTCACTGCACTGGTCGTCGACCAGGGTGATCAGCAGCGTTTCTCCGTCCGGTGAGACGGCACAGCCTTGGGCGGGGCGGTCGAGCGTCGCCAGGCTCTTCTTGCCAGAACCATCCTGCCTTACCACTTCGCCCGTTTGCGTGACGTAGTAGATCCCTGTTCTCCCGATCGCGACGTTGCTCCAGTGGCTCACGCCGTCGGCTACCCGTTGCTCTCCCTCGCCCTCCACCGGCATCCGCCACAGAACCGGTCCCCGCACGTAGTAAATGTACCGCCCGTCGGGAGAGAGAGACGCGCCGTCCCCGCCGTTCGGCGCTACCAGCACCGCATCGCCTCCGCCCGCAGGCACACGCCAGATCTGTTCGCTCCCACCTCGGTGCGATGAAAAGTAGATCGACGCCCCGTCCGCCGACCATGCAGGCGCCGTGTCATTGTCCGGATGATCAGTCAACCGGACCGGCTCGCCCCCCGTGGCCGCGATGACGTAGATCTCCGACTGCCCCTTTACCCGCGTATCGAAGACAATCCGGCTGCCGTCGGGGGACCATCGCGGATGCGTCGTGTACGCGCCGCCGATGGACGTGAGCGGCACGGGGTCCGAGCCGTCGGCGTCCGCGACCCAGATCTCGTCTGTCCCCGTTCGGTCCGAGTGAAACGCAATTCTCTGCCCGTCGGGCGAAAAGTCCGGCGCGCGGTCCGTGCGCGTCGACACGATCAGCGGCTCCGGCCCCTCTCCCGGCCGGAATCGCCAGATGTTGCGCTCCTCCTCGCGGACCGCCAGTACCAGGCGCCGGCCGTCCTTCGAGATCGTCACCCCGCCGACCCCATCGCCGGCCACGGGTAGCGGTACAGGCTCGGTCCCGGGGCTGGTGGCAATTTGCCAGAGGCTGGCCAGTCCAGCGCGAT
>CAYLSS010000516.1:0-4311 GCA_964385765.1 uncultured Solibacteraceae bacterium | reverse complement strand
GTCCTCGTCCTGCCGCCGCGAACGCTGGACGATGGCGTACGAGAGACCGATCCAGGCGAACAGGTAGAGGAGCGACCTGGCGATGAAAAACGCCGGACTCAGCCAAAGTTCCCTGAACCAAGCCGACCCGTTCGTGTCGTGATGTGTCCCTTCGAACCACGGATAGAGTTGCGGGCTGACGATCAGCACCAGCAGAAAAGTCACTGCGGCGATCGGCAGCACGCCGGACATCGCCTCGGGAACTCGGCGGAATGCGGTGGGCCAGCCGGCGCCGGTCACGTAGTGGATGGCAACGAACACCACCCCAGCGAGGCCGAGTCCTATGAGGTAGAAGCTGGCCAGCAGCAGGTTGGCCCAAGTCCGATCTGGCGCCATCAGCGCGCCCGTGGCGAGCGTCACCACCCCCACGCCAGCCATGATCTTCAGCAGCCGAACGACGCCCGCGGGCGGTTCGAACCTCCGCAGAGTCAGCTTTCCGGCTGAGTGGCTGCCGGCTGCTGCGCCGCTTGGCTCTTCCGCTGTAGCGAGCGGATGTACGAGATGACTTTCCATCGGTCCTCCTGCGAGATCTGTGCGGCGTGGCCGGGCATGTTCCCCTGGCCGTAGGAGATGATGTGAAAAAGCTGGCCATCGGGGCGCGTCTGTGTCTGCTCCGCGAGCAATGAGGGCGGCCCCGGATAACCGCGGCGAACCACGGCTCCATCCCCCGCGCCGGATCCGCCGTGACAGTGTGCACAGAAACTCATGTAGACCGACGCCCCTCGTTCAAGCGCTTCCTGGTCGTCCGCGGGAAAAGGACTGCTGAGTTGCTCACCGGCGCGCAGAGCTTCTTCGGGTGTTGGGCCGTAGTGGATTGGCGCAAAGCCCCGCGGTATGGCGCCTTCCGGCGGGGATTGCAGCGTCTTTCCGTCGGCGAAGTTCGGGTTCGCGGAAAACGAGTTGAACGGCACGGACCGGACCATCTCGGGGAGAAACTCGAAATTCGGCTCCGCGGTGTTCCACTCGACCGCCCAGTTCAGGAGACCCGCGAGGATCAGGCCGGCCAGCAGTAACAGATTGAGCGGTCTCCCCCTCATCAGCGCACCTCCCGCTCCGACTCCACGCGCTCTTCCACCCGGACCACCCGGAACTGCTTGAGGAGCTGGTGTACCTTATCGGGATCGAACGTCGCGTCCGTCTCCTCGATGACGAGGATGAAGTGGTCGTCGGTGACCGCCGGGTCTGCCAGCACGGCTTTCCGCGTCGGGCCGAGACGCGACACCGCAAAGAAGGCGATCACCGTGCTGACACCGGCAAACAGAACCATGACCTCGAAAGTCACCGGAACGAAGGCCGGCAGCGAGTTCCACGGCTTGCCGCCAACGTTGATGGGCCAGTCCTGGGCGGTGGTCCAAAACTCGAACCAGACCTTGAGGGCGGCTCCGAGAAGCCCCAGAAGGAAGCAGACCCAAGGGAGTTTCGACGGCGTCAGACCCATGGCCTTGTCCAGCCCGTGCACGGCGTAGGGAGCGTAAACGTCGGCGATGCGCAGGCCCCGTTCGCGCAGGGCGCGCGTGGCGCCGAGAACGTCGTCTTCGTGGTGGAAGAAGCTCACCAGGGTGCGCCGGGTCATACGGTCACTCCTTCTTGCGCGACAGGAGCGGCGGGTTCCGGCTTCGGCGCGCCTCGCCGCTCACGGCCGACGCTGAGCACGCCTTTTACCTCACTGATATTGATCACCGGCACAAATTTGCAGAACAACAGGAAGCACGTGAAGAAGAGCCCAAAGCTACCCGCCAGCGTCGCCACTTCGATGGAGGTTGGAGCGTAGCCGGCCCAACTGGCAGGCAGGTAGTCTCTATGCAGCGAACTGACGATGATCACAAATCGCTCGAACCACATCCCGACGTTGATCAGTAGTGACATCACGAATACCACTGCCAGGTTGGCTCGCACCTTGCGGAACCAGAACAGTTGCGGAACGCCGACATTGCAGAGGATCATGATCCAGTACCCAAAGGCGAAGGGACCAGCCGCGCGATTCAGAAACACAAACTGCTCGTAGGAGTTGCCGGAGTAGAGGGCGGTGAAGAACTCGGTCAGGTAGGCCAACCCGACCATGAGGCTGGTGGCGAGTGTCACTTTCGCCATCTTGTCGACGTGAGCGTGGGTGATGTAGTCCTGCAGGCCCATCGTCTTACGGGCGACGATCATCAGTGTCATGACCATCGCCATTCCGGAGAAAATGGCGCCCGCGACGAAGTAGGGCGGGAAGATTGTCGTGTGCCAGCCGGGTATCACCGATGTGGCGAAGTCCCAGCTCACAATCGTATGGACGGAAACCACCAGCGGAGTCGCCAGACCGGCCAGCAGCTTGTAGACCGTCTCATACCGCTGCCACGTGCGGTATGAGCCGTCCCAACCGAGGCTCAAGATCTCAAGGAGTCGCCGGCGGAGGCCGGGCGCGGTGCGGTCCCGAATCGTGGCCAGGTCGGGGAGCATGCCGACATACCAGAACGTCAGTGAGATGGTGAAGTAGGTGGAAATGGCGAAGAAGTCCCAGACAAGCGGCGAGCGGAAGTTCACCCAGAGCGGACCGCGGTCATTGGGGTACGGAAACATCCAGAACGCCAGCCACGGCCGCCCCATGTGAATGACGGGAAAGATGCCGGCGCAGATCACCGCGAAGATCGTCATCGCCTCGGCCGACCGATTGACCGACGTGCGCCAGTGCTGCCGGAGCAGAAACAAGATCGCGGAAATGAGCGTGCCGGCGTGCCCGATGCCGATCCAGAAAACAAAGTTCGTGATGTCGAACGCCCAGCCGACCGTGTTGTTCAGCCCCCACGTGCCAATGCCGGTGGCTACCTGGTACGTCACCGCGACGGCGCCCACCAGCAGAAGAGCCAGCGACGGCAGAAACGCGGCCCACCACCCAAGACTCAGCTTGCGGTCGAGCACGGCGCAGATGTCCCTGGTCACCTCGCCAGGCGACTTGTCGCCCGCGATCAGGGGCTGCCGCAAGACCGAAGAGGAACTAGCCATGCGCCTCTCCTTCAGTGGCCGGCGGCTGTTGCCGAACCAGTTTCAGGTACCCGACCGAGGGCCGCACGTTGATCTCCTCCAGCACCTGGTAGCGGCGTGAGCTGCGGAGCAATTGGGAAACCCGGGAGTGCGGATCATTGAGATCGCCGAACACGATCGCATTCGCGGGACAGGTTTGTTGGCAGGCCGGCTGGACCGCTCCGTCTTCCAGGGGCTTGCCTTGCCGCTTGGCCTCGATCTTGGCCTCCTGGATACGCTGGACGCAGAAGGTGCATTTCTCCATCACGCCGCGAGAACGGACTGTAACGTCGGGGTTCAGCACCATGTTTTCGAGCGTGCTGTCCCGCGGATAGTCGAACCAGTTGAAGCGCCGGACTTTGTAGGGGCAGTTGTTGGCGCAGTAGCGCGTGCCCACGCAGCGGTTGTACACCTGTTGGTTCAGCCCCTCTTCGCTATGGACGGTGGCCAACACCGGGCAGACCGTTTCACAAGGCGCGTGTTCGCAGTGCTGGCACATCATCGGCTGATGCGCCACGCGGACGTCACCGCCATCACCCTGGTAATAGCGGTCGATGCGCAGCCAGTGCATCTCACGCGACCGGCGCACTTCGTCCTTGCCGACCACGGGGGTGTTGTTTTCCACCTGGCAGGCGACCACGCAGGCTGAGCAACCGGTGCAAGCATTCAGGTCGATCGCCATGGCCCAACGGTGGCCGGTGAAGGGATGGTCCTCGCCCCAAAGATCGGCGTGCTCGTGCTCGGTGTATTCCTTGCCGGAACGCAAGTTGTCCTGGTGTTCCGCGAAGGTTGTCTCCTGTATGGCAGGGCGGACCTCGCCGCCTGGCGGCGCCAGCTTTTCCGGCACTCGAATGTTGTGGTGAACCTGTGTGCCAGCCAGCGGGTGATGTTTGCCGGCAGCCTGCAGCTTCACCGTTGCGGTGTAGCGAAGATTCCCTCCGCTCATTTTCAGCAGGGGAGCGGCGTTGCCTCCAACGCGTCCGCTCCCGGAGACCGTTGGCCTAGCCTCCAGCCACCGTGGTCCGAGGTTGGCGAAACGTTCCGTCATCTTCCCGCCGTAGCCGAGCGCAACAGCGACCACCCGGTCATGCTGGCCCGGCTGAATCCCTACGGGCAGCTCCAAGCTGCCGCCAGAGCCTTGGATGTGAATGACATCCTCCTCGCTCACGCCCAACAGTTGAGCCGCCGACGGCGAGAGGCACGAGTAATTGTCCCAGGTGACCTTCGTGATCGGATCCGGCAGCTCGTGGAGCCACGGATTATATGCAT
>CAYLSS010000515.1:0-4311 GCA_964385765.1 uncultured Solibacteraceae bacterium | reverse complement strand
GTAGCGGACAGCCTCACTACCGGTAGCGATAGAGCTACGGCAACGCGATCACTGGATCCGGGAACATTCCGTCGGGCACGCGGATTTCCTTTACGAGTTGCCGGTCCGCGACGGAGACGACGTAGACCGTGTGGATATCCTGCGCCGACGCGAATGCGTAGCGGCCGTCCTCGGAGAGATCGAGCGAGACGGGCTGTCCGCCAAGCGAGACGGTCGCGACCTGTTCTCGCTTCACGGGGTCCGCGAATCCCACGGCGCTGTCGTGCATGAGGGCATAGACGATGGCGCCGTCCGGCGCGGCCTTGAGACGGACCGGGCCGTTGCCCGTGGAAATGCTTCCGACAGCCTCCTGTGTCGCCGTGTCGATGATGGTGATCTCAGCCGACTCGCGGTTGACGACATAGAGCAGCTTCCCGTCCGGCGACAAGTCACTTCCTTCGGGACGGTTGCCCGCCTCGATCAGCTTTACCTCGCCGGTTTCCAGGTTGACAGCGCCGACATTTCCCGAGTTGCTGTGGCTGACATACGCCCACTTGTACTCCGGGCCGAGCTTGACCATGTGTGCCGTCTCGCCCCTGGTGTCGTAAGTCCTGACGACCTTCCGCTCGGCCGGGTCGACGACGACGAGTTGGTCCGGGTTTTCGGTGCTCACGTAGACGAGTCCCGAATTCGGGTCCAGATCGATGCCATGGGGACGATGGAACTCGCCCAGATCAATGACACCCACGCGCTCGCGGGAGTCGATATCGGTGATCGAGACTGTGTTGCCCCCGGAGCCTTCGACCTCGATGGCCATGGTGCCGTTGTCGGTGTTGTAGACCTGTTTTCCGTCGGCCGAGAGCACCATCTCGTGCGGGTGCTTCCCAACGGGAACCACGCCGAGCTGCTCGCCGGCCGGCGAGTAGAATCCCAGCGAACTGGCGCCCTTGTGCAGGATCAGGAGCTCGGAGACGCCCTGTAGGTCAGCGGCAGGCTCCGGAGTCGGGGACGGCTGAGGAGCGCAGGCGATCATCGCGAGGGCGATGAGGATCGAAAGCGGGAGACTGGCAGTGCGCGGCATGGCCGTACGATACCACACGCGGATCCAGGTGGCCAGGGACAGCGAGAACTTCAGATGTCCGGTCTCTTCCGGTGCCAATCCGTCGCCTGCTCGTAGGCGTGCGCGAGTGCCAGAACCGCGGGCTCTGCAAGCCTGGACCCGCTGATCTGCAGGCCGATGGGCAGTCCCGCACGAGTGAATCCGCAGGGGATGGATATGGTCGGCAGATCATAAACGTTCATGGGGATGGCGTTTCGAAGCAAGATCAGGTCCGGCACGCGCCCTTCCTCGAGCAGGATCGGAGGGCGCGGCGTTGTCGGGGTAATCACCAGGTCGACCTCGGAAAAAACGGCGGCCGCTTGACGCCGCAGGGAATCCAGCCGCCGGCGTGCGCGTGCATAATCGGTCATCGAAATCCCGGCGCCGTTTATGATGTTGCCGCGGGTGATCTCGTGATAGCTGTCCGGCTGTTTGGAGATGTACGGTTCGTGATAGGCGTAAGCCTCGGCCGGGAGTACCGGCAGATCGCCGATGCGGGGAAGCTCGACATCCCGTGTTTCAGCGGTCATTCGGCCGAGCGCCTCGATGGCGCGGTCGACTGCGCCCATGATTTCCGGATCGACATTCTCGAAGAAGAAAGGACGGGCAACGCCCAGCCGCAGCGAGGTCGTCTCCTCCTCGAGCCGACCGGCATAGTCCGGCATCGGGACGTCGGCGCTCGCCGGATCTTTCGGATCGAAACCCGCGATCGCCTGCAGGACTAACGCCACGTCGGCGACGCTCCGGCACATGGGCCCCAGATGGTCGAGCGACCAGGCGAGGGGAAGCACTCCGCGGGTACTGACGAGACCGAAGCTCGGCTTCAACCCGGCGATGTTGCAGAAGGCGGCTGGCTGGCGAATCGAGCCCCCGGTGTCGGAGCCGAGCGCCGCGAAGCACAAGTTGGCTGCCACGGCGGCGGCTGATCCTCCCGACGATCCGCCGGGCGTGCGGTCCGGCGCCCAAGGATTGTGGATGGGGCCATAGTAGCTGGTCTCCGAGGTGAAGTTGTAGGCGAACTCGTCCATGTTGAGCTTACCCAGAAAGACGGCGCCGGCGTCTCGCAATCGCCGAACCACCTCGGCGTCTTCGGACGGAACACGGTCCGCGAACAGAGCGCTCGCCGCTGTCGTTCTGACGCCGGCGGTATCGATCAGGTCCTTGAGCGCGACCGGGATGCCATGCAGCGGGCTTCGCAGCCGTCCGCGCTGCTGCTCGGCCTCGAGTTGCCGCGCTTGGTCCAAAGCCTGCTCGCCGGTAACCGTGAGGAAGGCATTGAGTACGGGATTGAGGCGTTCGATGCGCTCGAGGCACGCGCGCGTAAGGTCGACGGGGGAGACAGAGCGGTCACGAATCCGCTCGGAGGCTTCGAGCAGGCTCCAGCCAGTGAGTTCCGCCGATTGACCGGCGAGCGGCTGTCCGCCAAGCGAGCCTGCCGCGAAGAGCCCGGCCTGGATCCATTCTCTGCGCTTCATGGTGCGATTCTACTTCGGCTCGAGCACGAGCCGGTAGGCCGTGTTCCGGTCCACGGCTTCTCGCGTGTAGACCAGCGGTGCGTACTGGTGCGCGGCCCATGGTTCGAGCAGGTTGTCGTAGAAGGGACTCTCCGGCTGGCCGGACTGCCCGGGGGTGCTTGTGAAAACCGAACGGTCCCAATCCCCGACATCGAGGATGTGCCGATAGGAGGCGCCATTGCTTTGACGATAGTCTTCGCCCGGCGTGGCGTTCGGCGTATAAGCGTCGCCTCCCCGCTCGACCGGCCCGCGATTGAACACCGCGCTGCGAGCGTCGGTGTTGGCCAGCGGGTGTCGGAAGGTGATGGTGTGGAGTTTGCCCCATCGCCACTCTGAAGGATCGGGGCCAAGTAGCCGCGAGGCCTCCTGCCAGGCGCTTTCAAGCGAGTCGATGAAGATGCGATTCTGCTCGGGCGGCTCGGCGGCTGCCAGCAGATCGAGGAGCACCGGGAGGGCCAGGTTGTCTGCCATGAGGCCGCGCTGCTCTTGCGTTGCCTCCGACGCAGCGAATCTCGACTTCAAACGCGGCAGCCAGATCTCGAAGAGGGCGGCGGCGGCTGAATCTTTCGTGAGGACGTGGTCCCAGTCCTCGAGCAACTGTCGCGCTGATTGAAACTCCGCACTGCCTTCACCGGGAGCCATGCCCTCGAGCCGGCCGACGAGCTCCCGCGCCGGCAGCGACGTCTGGTCGTGCTGCAGCAGTTGGAAGTCTTCAATCGAGAACTCACTACCGCTGGAAAGCACCTCGTCGACCCGACGGAAGCGGTACGGAGCGGCCCAATCGAATCCGAGGTCATGCTCGTAGCCTTCGGGCCGAATGTTATGGTTCGCCGTCGCGATGTAGTGCTGTCGCGGGTTGTGGATTCGCGGCAGCTCTTCCAC
Source organism: uncultured Solibacteraceae bacterium (assembly GCA_964385765.1). GTDB lineage: Bacteria > Acidobacteriota > Terriglobia > Bryobacterales > Bryobacteraceae > CAWELS01. Next base: position 837 of record CAYLSS010000515.1, on the reverse strand, counting down.
CGAGCGGAACCCGTTCCACTCGTATTTCCCGGTGAAGCCCGGGACCGGGAGCAGCCCGGACCAATTGTTCCGGATTGGAAGCAGGCCGGCGGGAATCCAGCCGATGTCGCCATCCACATCGGCGTAGACCAGGTTTTCGGCCGGCACCTTCCAACTCCGCATCGCTTCGATAAAACCCTCCCAATCCTGCACGCGGTCGAGTGCGAGGCTGCCGAGATATCCCGCCGTCCCCGGCTCCTGCCCTGCCCAGCGGAGGGCGACTACGCGGGGCCGTTCGGGATCTTCCCAGATCACCGGACCGTGATGGGTGAACTTCAGCTCGACTGCAACGGCCTCGGTCTCACCTTTTACCCGGATGAGCTCTCGTTCCACGGTCATGTCGCGCCAACCGTCGCGGTGGCGGTACCGCGCGGGGTTCTCCGGATCGACGTGTTCGACGAACAGGTCAGCCGCGTCGTACTGCACGATGGTGAAGCCCCAGCCGACGCGCTCGTTATGGCCAATGGCGATTCCGGGAAGCGCGGGTTCTCCCGAGCCGATGACATTCCAGCCGGGACCCACGAGATGGATGAGGTAGCGCAACGACGGCAACACGACCGCCCGGTGGGGATCGCTGGCCAGGAGCGGTTTGCCGGTCGCGCTGAGCGTGCCGTCCACGACCCAGTTGTTGCTTCCCATTCGCGGCTCCAGCGCGGGAATGGTCGTCGCCTGGCGGTATCCCTCGAGGATCCGGCTGTCGAGACCGTTCAGATCCAGTGCCGGATCCGGCTCGAGGGTGCGCCGGGGATCGGTGGGAAAGTACTTCTCGGTCATCTCGACGCCGAGTATGGTCACCAT
>CAYLSS010000514.1:0-4315 GCA_964385765.1 uncultured Solibacteraceae bacterium | reverse complement strand
TTTTGTGATTATTGAGGCTTTGAACAACTGTTCCACTGCGGCCAGTCCCTCTGGGCCCTCCAGCAGATCCGGATCGTCGCCGGGGCGAACGTCATTCTCGCCATCGGTCATCACCAGCAGCAGCGCCTCGGGCGAACCCTCGATCTGTTCGAGCTCCCGTTCGATGCGGTCGATGCCGATGCTGATTGCCGAATACAGGCCGGTATTGTTCTGGACCTCGGGCGCGGGCAGATTCACCACCTGCTGGCGAGCTTCTTCCCACGTGGTGGCGAAATTGGCTGTCCGGATCGTCTCGGCGACGCGGCGGCTGGCGAACGGGACGATGGCCACCCGGTCGGCGCCGGTCTCGAAACCCTCGAGGAAGTTCAGCGCCGCCACCTTCGAGACATCGAAGCGTGTGCGGCCATCGGGCATGGTGCTGTTCATGCTCCCGCTGACATCGACGAGTACGAGCGCCACGCGCCCCCGCCTCCCCCCGGCCGCTTCACCGGCGATGTAGAACGGGTCGGCTTCATGCTCGTCCATCCGAACCTGCACTGTGTTTCCGGCCAACGGATCCTGCGGGAGCTCCACCGCAACCACGCCGCCGCGCTCGTCCACAACGTTGAGCGTCAGGCGGAAGCAGGGGACCGTACCGGCGCCGCAGTCGAGGAGTTTCGGGGTCTGCGCCCATTCGAGCCGGCTTGCCTGCGCAAAAGCCGCGTGCGCAAACACGAATAGCGTTGTCGCGAGGAGAAAGCCGATTGACGCCGGTCGGGATGATCGGCGCTGTCGCGATATGAGGCGGCTGGATCTCATGCGGTCCTTGACTATTGCGCTGCCTTCCGCTTGGTGTGGAACGTCAGCGCGGTCCTTCCCACGACGATGTCATCGGCATCCTGGAGTTCCTGGGAATCGGTCAGGGTACGGCCGCGCACGCGGATCACGTAGCTGGCCATGCCTCCCGCGGTCGCTATCTCCGGATGGCGGGCGAGATAGAAGCGTCCCTCGCGGGCATAGAAGCGCGCGTGCTTGGGGGCGATGGTCGCGTCGGGGATGAAAATCTCAACCTCCGGACTATAGCGGGTCGCCGCGAAACTGGGCGGCTGCGACCCGATCACGAAGGCGTCCCCGTCATGGATCTCCCATTGTTTCCGGCTGCGGCCGAACTTGCTTTGAGCGCGGGCATCACCGCTGCTGACGAACTGCAGCATGCCATCGCGGATCAGAATCGGAGCAAGCGCGATGCCCATACTGATGCCCAGCCCGGTGAGCATGTAGCCGAGAGCCTGCGACAGGTCCGGGATACGGTTGCCGAGCACCACGAAGATCGTCCCGCCGAGGCCGCCGCCGAGAAGTCCGCCCACCATCGCGTGCGCCACGCGCGCCCGGTTCACCGAAACCCAGCGCAGCCCCAGACCGAGGCCGATGAATGATCCGGCTACCATCCACGCCAGAATGCGCACCACGGCGGGCGAACGCTCCGCGAGACTGACGGTAAGCGGGATCTGAACGCATCCCGCCGCCAGCCCCGCCATCGCTCCGATCAGTGCCCCGGCGAATACCCATCGCGGCAGGATTATCCCGCCGGACCACTTGTCTGCAAAGTACACCGTCATTCCACCGATCAGGACGCCGAGCACTGGAACGGCGACCAGATCCGGGAACCAGGCCGGAGCCTGGAACGTGACCAAAGATAGAAACAAAGAACTTAAAGCCCACGAGAGGAGACCGGCCATTCCTCCAACCAAGCTCATGAAATAGAGACCCTGACCGAGACTCAATTACCCTCCTCGCGGGGCGCAGTATACAATGTCCTCCGGAGCGAAGTCAATTGCACGAACGGAGTATGCCCGCGCGGGATAGTTCCATAAATCGTTCTTTGTTAGTGGATTACTCTCGGACATCGGGAACGCCCCTGGGACGGGAGCGGGTGGCTCGTCTCCGTGCGACCGTCGTCGGAGCGGGCGCTCTGGGGAACGAGGTAGTGCGAATGCTGGGGCTAATCGGATGGGGCGAGGTCCAGGTGGTCGATCCCGACGCGGTCGAGCGCACAAACCTGACCCGCTCGACCTTCTTCCGCACGGCTGGCGCGATGGGGCGAAACAAAGCGGAAACCATCGTGGAAGCCGCGCGCGACCTCTTCCCTGATACGCAATGGATCTGCCGCCCGGTGGAGATCGCGGACCTTGGCTTCCAGCACCTTGCGGGTCAGGATCTCTTGTTCAGTTGCGTGGACAGCGAACTGGCGCGGCTCGAGATCGCCTGCATCGGCGCCAAGCTCGACATCCCTTGCGCGGACGCCGGTACCGGCGGCGGGGATTGCTCGTCGGGCAGGGTGGCCTTCTTTCCCGGACGGAGCGGCGCGTGCATCTGCTGCTCCCTGACGCCACAGACACGCCGGTATCTACTCGCGGAATGGACAGCCCCGCGGCGGCCCTGCTGGGCGGAGGAGGCCAGCGAGGACGAGGCGCTTCCCAGCACCCCGACCATGGCGGCGGTGGTCGGATCATTGCAGGTCGAGTTGGCGCTGAGGAGGCTGGACCACCGGGCGGACGGCGCAGTCGCGTGGGAGATCGCGATCGGCGGATCGCCCGGGGTCGAGGAGGTGTCCATTGCGGTAAACCGCCTTTGTCCTTTTCACGAGGCCGATACGCCGGTGCTCGAGCCGGTCGATAATGCGGGTATGAGCGTTCGCGAGTTTCTGTCGCGCACCGCCTCGGGCGGGCGTTCCGTGCTGGTGCTGGACTGGCCGGTGTGCGTCGCGGCCCGCTGCGAACGCTGCGGTCATCGCTGGCGCCCCATGCGACGGCTCGCCGTGGCGCGCTCCTGCCCGAACTGCGGGGAGACCGCCGCCCTGCGAATGAGGTCGATTCACCATATCGATTCCGATTCCGAGTTTGCCGGCTGCCGGCTGAATGAGCTGGGCGTCCCGGACCGGCATCTTTGCACGGTCACCGCACCGGCCGGGGTGAACTCGTGAGAGGCCCCTCGATCGTGGGCTTCGCGGCGGCCGGGTTCCTGGTCGCCGTGATCGTGTTCCTGGCCGGACTCGCCGGGGCTGGAGCCCAGTTGCTGGCCGCGCTGGCGGGCGGATTTCTGGCGCTGGTCCTGTTGCGATTCTTCGAAGTCGACCATGGTTGGCGGGGAGCGGCGCTGGTGGCCGGGATCGCCGGCGCGGCCGGGACCGCGATCTCGTTCGCCACCGGTTCGGACCTCTGGCTGGTAGCCGTCGCTCCGGTTCTCGCGGCCGCCGCGGCCGGCGGAACGGTGTGGCTCAAGACACAGGCTTCCACCTCCAAATGCCCTCTCTGCGGGGAAGCCATGCGCAAAGAGGTCAGCTTCGACTGCCCGCGCTGCAACCTTCATGTCTGCGATCGCTGCTGGCGCTTCGAGAGCCTCCGCTGCCGCCTCTGCGACGACAACAGAGTCCCGGTCTTCCCGCCGGACTCTCGCTGGTGGAGCGGCGTTTTTGGCGAACCAGTGGAACGCGGGCGGTGCCAGCTCTGCCTGGCCGAACCGACCCGCGAACGTCTCCACGCCTGCCCCCGCTGCAACCGCCCCCAGTGCCGCTCCTGCTGGGACCACTTGAACGGGCGCTGCCAGCGCTGCGGATGGGTCGTGGACGATCTGCCGCCGCAACTCGCGAACTACATGCTCGACCGCCTGCGCACGGAGTAGACTGGCAGTAGCGCCGGAGAGCAGCGAATGCCCAAGTACCAAATGTACTTCGATACCGTGCAAGGCGAGGTCCGCTACAACGTCGACATCGACGAGAACGAAACGCTGCAGGAAGTCCTAGAAGAGATCCTGTACGAGTTGAGCGAGCATGGACATTTGCTCAAGGACGGCGAGCCGCAGGTACTGTGGAACGGCCAGTTGCTCGACTTCTCGAGATCGGTGCCCGAACAGGGCGTCCATCCGAACGAGGTGCTGCGGGTCTCGGCGGTCGCGCTCAACGGCTGACGACCCAGGGCTGCATCATGATCCGCCAACGACGACTCGACAACGAGTGGGAGCTGTTGGTCGACCTGGCAAGGCTGAATGCGGGCGTCGACGCCCCGTGCCGGACAAGCGGGATCACCGAGGAAGTTTTTCGCTTCCACTTGCGAGAGACCACCGGACTTAGATGGCTGGACGGCAAGCCGCACCTGCTGGCCGCTCACGAGGTGATCATTCGCTTCCCGCGCTACTTCCCCGGAGTCCCGATGGAAGCGTCGCTTGTCGAAGCGGCGTTCCATCCCAACGTCGACCCCGAGAACGGCTTCGTCTGCCTGTGGAACCGCTACTGGGCCGGCGACAGCATTGTCGAGGCGCTGTCCCGGCTCCAGCAGAT
>CAYLSS010000513.1:0-4322 GCA_964385765.1 uncultured Solibacteraceae bacterium | reverse complement strand
CCTGGTGGGGCCACGGCCCAACCGGATCCATTGATCTGGAAGGACTGTCCGGCGAAGGCCGCCTGGTAGTCCGCGTCGGCAATGAAACCTCGGGCCAGTAGTAAATGAGCCGCTGGGGGCGGGCCGAATCCGGATTGCCCAGAACTTCTCCCGGCGCCCGCCCCCGCTATTACCGCACCTGCAGAATCACCGCCCGGTTGACCACCGGACCCTGCGCTTCGACCACGTAATCGTGCGCCGCTCCCGCCTCGGCGACCGTCTCGGCGTGGGTCCGCCGCTCACCACTCTCATCCCAAACGTGTACGATCTCGAGCTCACCCTGATGGCCTTCCTCCGTCGTCGTGACGGATAGCCGTATGTCGTCCAGCGCAATCCCTTCCAGCCGGTACCGCACATAGACCTTGCGTGTTCCAGCCGGCAACTCACTCACCCGGCGATCCACCTCGGGCCATCGCAGGAGCCGGTCGATCGGAGTTCCATCGCGCCATTCCGGATTGGGGTCATATTCCCACAGGGATTTGAACTCGCCGTCGGCCGACGTGGACCACTCGATCGCGGCCGCCGGTTCGCCGGCCGTGCAGGTCGATTGGATGGACGTCTTCCGTATCTCCGCCTTCAGCTTGTCCGGAGCGATGCCGTCACGGATATCGAGGAACCGCGCGCCTGCGTCGAAAGACGCGAGAGGCCCGCCATCGGGCGCCGACAGTTCGAAGAGGATCTCCGCGCGCCGGTTATCGGCCGCAAGCAGAAAGCCTTGCCGATCCTCCTCAAAGTACCGGATATGCTTCACCAACGCGGCCGCGTTGTGCACCCGGTCGAGCCGTACCGGTGCGCTCCAACGCCGCTGCGCGGGGCCCGGCTCATATTGGAGCCGGTTCTCACCGGAGGCCAGCTTCGGAAGCGTCCGCGGGTTCAGTTGAACTCTCGTCGTGAGCGCCACATCGGAAATCGCCGCCGCTCCCGGCCCGGCCATCGTGAACCGTACCAGGTAACTGTAAGAGCCGCCGACAGCGTTCCGCGCTCCGTGCTCGGACTCCGTCATCACCCGCGGCGCCACCTTCCATTCGCCCTCGAACGGTCCTTCGATTGTCCCCGCTTCCAGCCAGGTGTAACCGCCGTCGGTCGACGTTTCCGCAAGCATCGTCTCCTCCGGACCGGCCAGCGCCGCCGTCACTTTGAAAGCAGCATCGATCACCACGTAGGGGCTCGCCACCTCGAACACAGCGTATCCCGGCCGCTCCGCATCCCGCCGCACGAGGATCCCGCCGCCGCCCGACGGCAGCCGGAGGTTCTGGTTCAGCGGAAAGTAGTAAGAGCTTCGATCCCCCAGCAGAGGCCGGTACTCCAGCCTCCCGGTCGCCCAGCGGCGATTGTCTTTCTGGCTGTGCGGTCCGTCTTCGGTGCGGATCTTCCAGCGGGCGAACTCCCGCGGAAACTCCCGCCATCCGTTCTCCGTGTTCGCATAGGGAAGGTAGAAGAGTCCCTCCTCCTCGGGCTCGAAGTACCGGATCAGACGCTCGCCCCGGCGCAGGACGAAATCCATCGTGTGGCTGCGGGCATATCGCGTGTAGGGAAACAGCCAGTTGTCGCTGGTCGAGGTGAACAGCCCGGCCAGCCCGCCGATCGCCTTCGCCCGCACATCCGCCGGATACCACGGCTCATCCACCAGCTTCGCGTTGACTTGATCCGGCGCCAGCAACTTCCCGGTGATGATCTCCCCGTTCTTCTCGATCTCGCGCACCGACGCCACGTGACAGTCTTTCACCGTTTTTCCTTCCACGCATGAGTAGCCGAGCATATCGGAGTCGAAGTGATGATAGGCGCCCTCATAAAAGACCTCGGTCACCGTGTGGCCCGTCAGGAACCAGACCCGCGCATCCGGGAAGCCACCGGCTTCGAAGACGGCCTCGAGCAGCGGTGCTATGTGGTAGCAGAGCCCGAAACCATAGCTGTTGATAAGCTGCATCGCATCCAGCACCTCGCCGAGCGGCTCTTCATACGCCCAACCGGCGATGTGATACCAGAACCCAGGCTCCACAAACCGGCCGTCGGTGAGGAAGTAGCGCCAGATGGCCTCTACCTTCTCCCGCTCCGTCTCCGCTCCCGCCTGCCGGTAGACGCCCTCTACCAGCGTCTCGAGGCTGCTCGCATCCACCTGTCCCGCTAGCAGGACCTTCGGACTGTACACCTGCCCTGAGGCCGCGGTTCCAATCAGCAAAAGCAAAATCGACAATGCCCAGCGTTTCACTTCACGTTCTCCTGTTCGTCAGCTTCCCGCCGCCCCACTACCTCGACCAGCCCGACAATATCGCCCAGGCTGTCGTAGACTGGAGCCAGCACCGATACCATCCCGCCGTCCTTCGAAACGGTCACTCGCTCGCCCGTATCCAGCACCTTCCGCATCTCCTCCGGCGTCTCCTGGTGCAGTGCACCCCAGGGCCAGAACTGGCTCATCTCGTGAACATTCCGGATGACAACGTGGATCCGCGGCGTCTCGGCCGGAACCGGCATCCACAAATTGACATCGCAAGGAAAGGGCGTCAGCCGGGACAACCGGATGAGCGTCTTCTTAGTCCGAATGAACTCTTCGTGGTTGACATCGTAGTTATCGGCGGCGAACCACCGATCGGTCGGATGCTCCTTGACGAAGTACTCCTTTGATCGCTCGGTCTGTATGCGCCGGGCCACGTCGCCGTCCACCATCACGGTCGCCACCCGAGCGACCATGTCGAGTTCCCGCCGCAGCCGGTCTCCCGGCTCCGCGCCCCACATCGTTCCCAACGGCAGAATGGCCGTCAGTCCGGCCAGCAGCAAACATTTCATCTCGACTCCTCAAACGCCGCGAACAGATAATCCCGAACTTCCTCCCACGCCCTCGGATCGATGTCGCTGAACACGCGCCTCACCGGTTCTCTGGCGGCGTCAATGTCGCTGTTCGACCACTCCCGCGGAGGCGTGTCCGCCAACGCCGGCCGCGGCGTCCACCATTCCTCGGACTTTGTCTCGTTGTACCGTCGGGTCACATCCGACTTCAGCTTTTCGGCCTCAATCGTGCCTTTGAGGCCGTCCAACAGCGCCACATCCGCCAGCGCGTTTCGCTGCAGCTTCAGCCGGATGCTCGCGAGCGGCTCCTCTATGCCGAAACGCTCCCCCGGATAGACCAGCGCCGTGGCGCCGCCGTTGAACTCGAACCACGGATCGCTGCCGGGCGAGGTCGTCAGCCAGCGTATGTAGCCGTCAACGCCCCAGACCCATGTGCGCAGCGGATCCAGCGTGATCTCCACCGCCGGCCGCGTAACGGGCGGGGTGCCGCCGTAGTACCAAACGATATTCCCGCGCTCCTTCAGCATTCCCGGAGCCTCCGGGTACCAGGAGAAAATCCCGCCACCGCAAGCCCAGAAATCGATCACATCCTCGAGCGCCTCGAACTGCCGCTCCATCGCCCAACTCGCGTCGGTCCTGAAAACGAACTGTACGGGGGTATCGTCCGGGATTGCTTTTTCGATCAGCCGGTCATATACCTTGAAATACTCGAAGTCTTCCTCGAATCTTGTTTCATCGCCGTCCCACGGAAACGCCTTGTAACGCTTCTTATGATTGAAGAAGAACTCGAACTTGGTGTCCGTCCACCCCTTCTCCCGAAAGTGACGCTCCATCTCCGAGATGACATTGACAAACTCGACCTCATAACCCGGCTCGCCCCACCAGAGGAATGAAGCCGGCCATTCTGGATTTACCGGCAGATACACGAACGGAATCGGCCTCGCCCCGCGCCGTGTGCCCTCGAACGCCGACCCGTCGAGCAGCGGACCGTAATGCCGGTCATACAGATCCCAGCTAACAATCCGCTTTTCCCGGCCCTCTCCTTCGAACCGCGGCGCATACTCGGGCGCGACCTTGCCACCGTGCCCGTAGCCAAGCTGATGAAACACTCCCCGATGCTCATAAATAATCCGGTGGTAGGCATGAATCAGAGAAAAATACTCATCCGACCGAAAGAAATCATCCCCCACCCGCATTGCCAGTTTCGGGTAGTGACCCTTCAACCAGCCGGAGCCGTACGAGTTATGATCGAGAGTAACTACATCTTCCTCTGGCGAGACTGCCTTCAGTACATTTACTTTGATGGGCAGTGTATCCCGCCGCTCCCCCGCCTCTAGTTCGGCCTCTACCGTGTACTTCCCCGGCTCCGCACCCGCGGGAGTCCAGATGTCCAGCCAAAAGGCCTGCGCGGTCTGCCCCTCGATGCGATTATCCGGATCCGGAATTTCCGACTCATACGGCGAAGCCACTGGAACCAGCGCGTCAGGATAGTACTTTTC